>NZ_JBQHVO010000067.1:0-29733 GCF_052064465.1 Niallia sp. HCP3S3_B10
TTTGTCCATAAATATTCCGACTATCTTTAAAAATTTTAACAATTATAGCTGTTAATTCATCATCCTGATTATCTCGGATTTCCGCCTCATAATAGTACGTGCTTCTAGGTAGTTGTAGGACGGCGCACATTGCTGATATCGAGTATTTGTGAAGGTTATTCCGAATCACATCTACTTTCGTCCCATTATCAGCGCGGCTTGCTTTAAAATATCATTCTCCATCATTAGCCGTTGATTTTCTTTACGAAGCCGAATTAATTCTTCTTGCTCCGGAGTTCTATTGTCTTTTTCCTCAAGCGATCCACTTGTATTATGCTGGCGAACCCACTTATCAAAGGCAGATAGCGTCAGCTCATATTCTTTGATAATCCTTCACTTCTAGATTTACCTGTAAGGTGCAGCTGAACAATTTGTTCTTTAAATTCTTTCGTGAATGTTCTTCTTTCTCTTTTGGTCAGACTTCATTCTCCCTAACTTTAATGAATTAAGTTTATTTGACCTTAATAAATCTGTCCAACTAAGTGTAACCTATCCAAATTTAGGTTAAGAAGGATTTTAAAAGTAAAAAATGAATATAAAACATACTCATCCAAAATTAGGGGGAAATGAAATGTGGAAAGAATTTGTCAACTCCATTTCTAAGGACTATCACTTTAAAGACCCTGTAACAAAGATTGAGCTTGCTCAGATTCAAAAAGAATTAAATGTTGAATTACCAGAAGAATTAACGGCCATTTTTAATGAAACAAATGGTGTGTTTGACAACAGGAATTGTCCTTTGGTTTGGTCAGCTTCCCAAATTATGAAGGACAATCTATTTTATAGAAATTTTGAAGATTATAGAGATATTTATATGCCATTTGATAATCTTCTCTTTTTTTCAGACGCAGGCAATGGCGATTTATTTTGTTATGCAATATTAAAAAATGGAACCATTGAAAAAACCGATATTTACGTTTGGAATCACGAGGATGATAGTCGTACTTGGGTTGCAGCGTCATTAAAGCATTTTATTGAAGGCTGGATTACTAGTGAGATTGGTGTTTAGTCGGTTTGAAAACAGAGTTTGTTAAGAATTACACTTAAAGTAACGGAGCAGTTTAGTTGAAGAAGAAAAATTAAATATTAAGATAAAGATGCTCAGAATATTTTCTGAGCGTTTTAGTTTGCTGTTCTTTTATAATTTTTCACTTTTACAATAGAACTTGATCCGAATCAATTTTTATTTCATAGAAACATCCTATACTAGAGTCATCAACAAGGAATACAAATGAAAATGAAATTGGAGGGAATCAACATGCAAAGATATATATTAAGTAAAAAGAATTCCATTACACTGATCAGTGCAATTTTGATTGCACTTGCATTCTTCGGACGATTTTCCTTAGACAACATGGCCATTTTCAATTGGTCGCTCATCATTGCATCTATTCTTGGTGTAGCACCAATTGCGATTCTAGCCTATCAGGCATTAAAAGTAAAAGTTGTCAGTATTGATGTTTTAGTTACCATTGCAGTAATTGGGGCAGTATTGATTCAAAATTATGAGGAATCAGCCATCGTTACTTTCTTATTCTTATTTGGTTCTTACTTGGAGCAACGTACCTTGAACAAAACACGTTCTGCCATTAAAGAATTAACAGAGCTGGCACCAGAAAGTGCTTTAAAGCAAATGGAAAATGGAGAATTTGAAGAAGTTGATGTCGATGATGTAGGTGAAGGTGACATTTTATTAGTCAAAACGGGTGCAAAAGTCCCCGTAGATGGAACCGTGTTAACAGGTGAAGGTCACATCAATGAAGCAAGTATTACCGGAGAGTCAGTTCCAGTAAGCAAAAAGGTTGATTCTGAAGTATTTGCGGGAACAATCTTAGAAAATGGAACGATTCAAATTCAATCTGACCGTGTAGGGGAAGATACAACATTTGGTAGAATTATCGAATTAGTTGAAGAAGCACAGGATTCCAAATCAGAAGCAGAGCGGTTTATTGATCGATTCTCTAAATATTATACACCAGCTGTTTTAGTCCTTGGTTTTATTGTTTGGCTATTCTCAAAAGATATTGAACTAGCTATCACGATTCTTGTTTTAGGATGTCCAGGTGCATTAGTTATCGGGGTTCCTGTATCCAACGTTGCCGGTATCGGAAACGGTGCACGTAATGGTGTCCTCCTAAAAGGTAGTGAAGTTATCAATGACTTTAGCAGAGTAGATACTATCGTTTTTGATAAAACAGGAACATTGACAGTAGGAAACCCTGAAGTTGCCGAAAAAGAATTTTACGGAAACAATACTGAAGAAGTTCTAGGTTACTTAGCAAGTGTGGAGCGTGAATCGGACCACCCACTAGCAAAAGCTGTCCTACAGGATATTGGCGAGACAACTTTATCTACTGTTGAAGAAACCGAAGTCGTTAAAGGTGGCGGAATTGTAGCAAAAATAGGTGTTCATCGTATAGCCGTTGGTAACGTAGCTTTAATGGAAAAAGATAATGTGAAATTAAGTGAAAAAGCTAAAAAAGATGTCGAACGCTTTGAGAAAAATGGGAATTCTCTTGTGTTAACTGCGGTCGACGGAGAATTAAAAGTTCTGATGGGTATTCGGGATCAAATCCGCCCAGGTGTTAAAAAAAATCTTCAAAACCTAAAAAAACTTGGAGTCAAAAACCTAGTCGTTCTTTCAGGGGACAACCAAGGAACCGTAGATTTAGTTGCTCGAGAACTTGGATTAACAGAAGCACACGGTCATATGCTTCCAGAAGGAAAATCAGCATATATTGAAAAAATGCAAGCAAAAGGCCAAATCATTGCCTTTGTCGGTGACGGAGTGAATGATAGTCCTTCATTAGCCTTAGCGGATATCGGAATCGCCATGGGAAGTGGAACAGATGTTGCAATTGAAACATCGGATGTCGTTTTAATGAATTCTGACTTTAGTCGTTTACCACACGCATTAGGCTTGACAAAATCAACTTCAAGAAACATGAAACAGAACATTACCATAGCAGTTGGTGTGGTAGTAGTCTTACTTGCCAGCCTACTATTTAGTGAATGGATGAATATGTCAATCGGGATGTTGGTTCACGAAGCAAGTATCTTAGTAGTCATCTTGAATGGTATGAGATTGCTTCGATACCGGTTGAGAGAATAATTTTAATAGAAAGCGGTCTTGATGAATGATAAAGGGGAAGTATTCAGGTAGGAAGAACAAAATACTCCCCTACTTTTTTCTTAAAACTTGATTTGCGTCAATTTCATTTCGTTGAACCTGAGCTATACTTAAATTGTAAAGAAGAAGAGGGAAAACAAAAAAATCAAAGATAAGATGAAAGGAGAAATAATTCATGCAAAAAGCAGTTATTCAATTAGAAACATTATCTTGTCCATCTTGTATGCAAAAGATTGAAAATGCGGTGAAAGGATTAAACGGGGTTAATCAAGATAGCTTAAAAGTATTATTCAATGCCAGTAAAGTAAAAGTAGATTTTGATTCAGAAACGATCACCATTAACGATATCAAAAAGGCAATTGAAGACTTAGGATACCCCGTCGTTAAATCAAAAGTAAAATCTGCCTAAGACAAACACACATAACAAAAATTATTTATAGAAAGAGGGAAATAATAATGTCTGAACAAACATTTAACGAAATAATAACAAACCATTTTGAAAAACTGGATTTATACACTACTGCGATTACACGGGCCCATGGTAAGAACCATCCAGAAGCCTTTGAAGTACGTGAACTATTCGATAAAATCAGTAAAAAGATAAAGGACGCAGGTACGAACAAACCTGACTTAGATGCTGAATTTGCTCAATTACGAAAAATCACAGACAACTACACCATTCCTGGAGATGTTTGTGAAACATATGCAGGCACCTACGAAATGTTATCAGAAGTAGATAATGCCTATCAGGCTTAAAATAACTCAAAACCAAAAGAATGAACTTGGTTTACGATCGTTAAAATAAGAAAGGGGAAATGATTTATGCAAAAAGCAACCATTCAATTAGAAACCTTATCTTGCCCATCTTGTATGCAAAAGATTGAAAATGCGGTGAAAGGAATAAACGGTGTTCATCAAGGTAGCTTGAAAGTATTATTCAATGCAAGTAAAGTAAAAGTAGACTTTGATTCAGATGCAGTCGCTATTAACGATATCGAAAAATCAATTGAAGACTTAGGATATCCTGTTGTCAAATCAAAGGTAAAACCTGCTTAATCGAGTAAATAGAATGGAAGCCTAAGATGCCCTCTTGGGCTTTTTATAAAAAGGAGAGGTTATTTTGGAACAAAATCAATGTTGTCATCACCAACATGGACATACAGAATGTATTCGTATCGTTCCCATTTTCAACCATCTGGAAGACTCACAAATGGATTTGATTGCGGAATCTGCCAAGACACTTCATCTACAAAAAGGGGAAATGTTATTCCGTGCAGGTGAGGAAGATGACACCTTATATATTATCAATTCAGGTAAGGCTCGGATTTACCGCTTATCGGATTCCGGAAAAGAACAACTTGTTCGCATTTTAAATCCAGGTGATTTTACAGGTGAAGTGGCCATTTTCCAACCTGGAAGTGTTCATGAAAATTATGCGGAAGCACTACAAAATACATCCATTTGTTTAATTAAACGAGAGGATTTACTGAAGTATTTGGTGGAATATCCGCAGATCCCATTAAAAATACTGTCAGAAGTAACGATACGTTTGAAGGATTCTGAAAAACAAACCACACAAGTAGCAATTGAAAATGTAGAATCCCGCATTATATCCTTTTTAGCTGAAAATGTTGAAAAGGGAAGTGGCAATAGTCCAACGGTTACCTTACCAATGTCCAAAAAGGATTTAGCCTCGTATCTTGGTACCACACCAGAAACAATCAGCCGTAAATTTACTACTCTAGAAGAACTTGGATTGATTAAACAGTTACCGAAAAAGAAAATTAAAATAATGGATTTAGATCAATTGTTACTTCATACTGAATAAATATAAGCAGAGCAGCGTGCCATCATACTAACCTGGTTCGGTTTAATAGTACAAAACATAAAATAACAAACCTTTTAGCAATCCCATTAGCATATAAAATGGATTGCTAATTTTTGTTGGTTTAACAATGTTTATCTACAAAAAGAAAGAGAAATGGCTACTTATTTGGCACTTATTTTACCAAGATGACATAAATTTGTGTCAACTGAATAATTCATTAGCAAAACACGCCCTAATAACTAAGCTAATTCCTCTGATAAATAACTAAGGAATTGGCAACTTATGTTAAAATTATAATTTGGATTGTGAATTAGTATACTTAAAGTAACGGGGGCATTAATCCAAGATGGATGAATGCCCTTTTATCTAATAAGGTACTAATGGGGCAGGTTACTTGAAGAAGGAATCCAAATAATCGGTATCGAATTATATTATAAATTTCATAAGGAGATAACAAACGATGAAGTTCAATACCGTACACATTGATAGATTATTTATATAAGGTACGAAAGGCTGGAATAAATCATGGCAAAAAAAGAAGCACCGAAAATTCAAACAGAACGATTGATTTTACGTCCGAGAGAGGGAAAAGACATTCCCAATATGCTTAAAATGTTTAACAATGATGAAGTAAGAGAATTTCTTGGAAGTAATCCCCCTCGTGATAACACTCAATGTTAGAAATGGTTAGGAACCGTAATGAAACAAAATGGACTGTCGCATTAAAAGATACTGATGAATTCATCGGTGATGTAATGATTCCAGAAATAGCAGAAGGTATCTTGGCGAAATTGGTTATCGCTTCATGAGGGAGCATTGGGGATGTGGTTTTGCGTATGAAGCGGTTTCCGCGGTCATTGAGCATTGTAAAAGCACATTAAACCTTAAATGCCTATTTGCTACTATAGATAATAAAAATATGGAGTCAAAAAAGTTAATTGAAAAACTCGAATTTACTTTGGTAGCGGTGTTGCCTGAATCGAATTTACTCGGCAGAGTTACCGATGTAGCTTACTATTTTCGTATAGTATAAGCATCCTTACACTCTCCTGAGAAAAATGAACAAACAGGTGAGTGTTTAAAGGGTGATATTTTTGGTCAAGCGATATGATTTTAGTGAAGAGGATTAGGCGGTCTACTTTAAAACAAAGGAGTTGACTTTTTGAATTTATTAAGCATCAATGATTTGTCTGTAAAAAAAGTAAATCATATATTCAATTTAGCTGCAAAGATAAAAAATCAAGGTAATATCAATGTTTTAAATGGAAGACAATTTGTATTATTCTTCCCGGAATCAAGTTTAAGGACAAGAATTACTTTCGAAAAAGGAATAAAAGCCTTGGGTGGGGAAGCAATGCTTTTTCCTCCAGAAAGTTTAGATAAAAGAGAAGAATTAGAGGATGTTATACAATACGTCTCTAATTGGGCAGATGGGGTGATTGTCAGACATTCTGATTTTTCTAAAATACAGGAATTATCAAGGTATTCAACAGTCCCTATAATAAATGCTATGACTTCGGAAAATCACCCTTGTGAAATTTTATCTGACTTGTATTCAATTAGGGAAGTAAAAGAAAACTATAGAGATTTAGTTTATACCTTTGTTGAACCAAAAAGTAATATTTCAAGGTCTTGGAAGAACATTGCAGAAGTAATGGACCTAATTTTAATCAAATTTGTATCAGGGGTTTTGAGTTAGGGTCAGACAATCGGAATTATAAATTTCATACTAAACTTGAATCTGTTTTATCTTTTAGCGACATTGTTTTAACTGATTCGTTGCCATCTGAATTAAGAACAGAAAAATACATAAACCAGTATCAAATTACTTTAGAAAAGATGAAATTAGCTAATAAACATGCAATGTTAAACCCCTGCCCACCTTTTTTTAGAAATGAAGAAGTAAGTAGTGATGTTATCTCTTCAAATTATTTTGTTGGATACGAATTTAAAAAGAATTTAATATATGTTCAACAAGCAATCATTTTATTTTGCTTAGGTATAACACTTGAATAAAGTGGTGAGCTAGTTACTTGTTCAGCTAACGGGGGCTATTCTTCAACCCTCGTTCCATTCCAGCGCAGGTGAACAGGAACAAATAAAAGGAGAGATAGGTTAACGCAAATTAAAAATATTGGACGTTTTTGTCCGACGGATATTAAAGGATTTATAATAAATGATTCAAGTCTAAACAAAATTAAACCTGAATTTTACAAGGTGATTGAAAAGATAGTAGAAAAATGCAAAACTCACTTAGGAGAAGACCTACATAGTATATATATTAGAGGATCCATTTCTCGTGGATTAGGTATAGATAGTGTTTCAGATTTAGATACATTTGCCATTACGAATAAAGAAATCAATGATATAGACTTAAAATGGATAGACAAGGTTGAACAAGAATTAAACAAAAAATACATCATAGTAAATGGAGTGGAACTTAGTTTCTATTACATAAAAGATGTTTTAGAAACAAATAAATTTTCTATAATACCTTTTATGATTAAAACGCATAGTATTTGTGTATTTGGAGAAGATTTAAGCGGCCATTTACCTAATTATAAGGCAGATACAACACTTGGTAACGAACATCTAATGAACCTAAAGAATCAAGTTCATCAAGCAAAAGAAGACCTCGATGGAAATGAAAATATTGAAGATATATTGGATTGTTGTGGATGGGTTATGAAAATCATAGTTAGGGCAGGGCTTGCACGCTCTAAAGTTTGGGACACAATGCATGGTTTTGAAATAAGAACTAATATACCAGATGTGGATGTTATATATTTTGACGAAAAAAATATTGACGAGAGGACCGAAAAAAATTTAGAAGCTGAATTGAGAGTAATTCTACCTGATATACCTTGGTCTGTTAAGAATGAAGCAAGAATGCACGTTCACAATGATATCCCACCTTATATATCTTCAGAAGATGCTATTTCAAAATTTCCAGAGACTGCAACTGCTCTTGGAGTGAAAGTAGACAAGAATAATAAACTAATTCTTACTGCTCCTTGCGGTATAGAAGATGTATTAAATTTAGAGTTAAAGCCCACACCATATTTTAGAGAGACGAAAGAACGAGCTGTTATTTATGAGGAAAGAATCAATAAGAAGAATTGGAAAGCTGTTTGGCATAAAATTCAAGTCCACCATATTGAAATTTATTAAATTATATGGTGATTTTTTATAAAGAAAAGGTGCATTTCTCTTATGTCGCTATCGGGGGAGTTTAACTTTACAAAGGGGTCAGATTAATTGAAAAGATTTTACGTTGCATCAAGTTTTAAAAACATTGAAATAGTTCGCTTAGTGAGTAAGAATTTACAAAATAAAGGATACATCTATACATATGATTGGACGGTAAATGAGAGTGCCTCTACAATTGAGGATTTAAGAGAAATAGGACTAAATGAAAAAAATGCTGTCATGGATGCTGATATTATAATCGTGATATTACCAGCTGGTAAAGGAAGTCATATCGAATTAGGTATTGCTCTTGGACAAGGAAAAAGAATATATCTCTATTCACCAAATGATGAAGTAAATAATCTAGATACTACTAGTACATTTTATCATTTATCGGAAGTCCAAAAATGTATGGGAACTATTGAAGAGTTGGTTGAAATAGTCACAACAAGCTAATTCTTATTAAGTAGTGCTTTCTCAATAAAGAGTTGATAAGGAAGTGTTTATCGAATAGCAATAGCTTTACATTCCTATTTCTGAACCAGTTGCTAATGATTACCAACTGAGGAATATCCGCATCATTGGTCTGTTAACAAGTAGAGTGTCCTGAAAAATAACGGCACTAAAAATGAATACATTATTGGTGTCTAAATTCAATGCTTTACATATCTCAATCCATATATATATCATGATTAAAAGTAACAGAACCCACCACGCCAAGGTGGGTCATTTTATTTATTCAAGGAGAAAATGCTTTGGATTCTGAAAAATATAGGCATAAAATTAAGATATTTACCACCGATAAGGAACAAGTTGAATAGTTTAAAAAAGAAATTTACCTATATGACATTCCTTCTTATAGTGTTGTACATTTTCTTTATTATTCAATAATAGAAGGATTAACACGTACTTCTTACATAATACTGCGCAATAGTATAAAGCCAAACAGAAATTCTAGCTGGAGTTAGTACAAGCTTAACTATTTTGCCATTTCCCAGCATTGCATTAATTGGTGAATGCTTTCCTCGATTTTCTCTAATGGGATGCCTCCAAATCCTAACAGGAATGTTGGATGCTTATATTCGATTGGTTTTAACAGATAATCGCTTAAAGGATAAATGGAGATATGACTTTTTGCTGCGATGGCTTTTAACTCATTTTCACTTTTTTGTAGCGGAAGGGAAATTAAAATATGCATCCCGGCTTGATCTCCAGTGATGATAACTTCAGGATAATGAGTTTTAAAAATATGAGTCAGTTTATCATGTTTCTTCCGATAAATTTTCCGCATACGGTTTAAGTGTTTTGAAAAATAACCGTCTCTCATGAAGCTGGCTACTATATGCTGGTCGAATCTTGGGACAGTTGCTGAATAATAACTGAATGTTTCCTTATATTTTTTCAGCAAGGTTGTTGGTAAAAGAAAATAGGCCAATCGCAATGATGGCATTAATGACTTGGTGAATGTACTTAGATAAATTACCTTATCGTTTTGGTCCATCCCATGTAAGGCGGGAATGGGTTTACCAGTGTAACGAAATTCGCTGTCGTAATCGTCTTCAATGATATAGCGATTTTTACTTTTTGCTGCCCACTGCAATAATTGTGTTCTTCTTGTAGCAGAAAGAACGGCACCTGTGGGAAATTGGTGAGATGGCGTAATGTAGACGACATTCGCATTTGTTTTTTCAAGGTGTTCCACCATCAATCCGTCTTCATCAACTGGAATAGGGATCGCTTTATTTTTTAGTTGAATCCTGGGGCTTGCTGAATAGCCAGGATTTTCAAGGGCTATGTTTGAATCATGATCTAGCAACCTTAAAATCATAGGAAAGAGTTGTTCTGTTCCTGAACCAATCACAATTTGCTCCGGCTTACATACAATCCCACGCGATTGATATAGGTATTTGGCTATTTCCGTCCGTAAAGTGTATTCCCCTTGGGGTTCTCCAATTTGTAGCAATTCCTTCGACGGGGTATCATATAAATTTTTTGCATACTTTCTCCACTGTGAAAAAGGAAAGGAGTCTGTATCGATTTTTCCAGGGTGAAAGTCAAATTGGATTGTTTTTTTCTCCGTTTCCTCCATAGGCAACTCAACATGTTCTGTCTCAATATAAGGTAATTCATTTATATCCTCTACAAAAAAACCAATCCGCGGCTTTGATACAATAAATCCCTCTGCAACGAGCTGAGCATATGCCACTTCAACCGTTGTTTGGCTGATATTTAAAAAATCAGCCAATTTTTTTTTGGAGGGTAATTGTGTTCCAACTTCAATTTGCTGGCTCAAAATAGCGGTTTTGATACCTATATAAAGCTGCTCATACAAGGGTTTTGTTGTGTTTTTATTCAATTCAAACATAAGCATATCCATTCGAGACCCCTCCTCTCTGACCATGTTATTTTTATAAAAATTGACACTTTTTATATTGTCAGTTTTTATTATACTAGTAATCATGGAAGAAGAGGAGATTCTTTTTTTTAAACTGAAAAACTAACACTTGAAAGAAGAGGATGATTTGCATGTTTACGACTGAACAAAACAAAACGAGAATGCTGGTTCTCAATGCTCTATTTATTACTTTAACGTTTCTTGCTACAATGTTTATCAACATTAGGCTGCCATTAATGGGAAATGGGGGACTAATCCATTTGGGTAACGTTCCTTTTTTGATTGCTGCGTTTATTTTTGGCAAGAAGTCAGGTGCGATTGTAGGAGCTTTTGGAATGGCTTTATTTGATATAATGTCAGGATGGACATTATGGGCTCCGTTCACATTTGTTATCGTTGGTACTATGGGGTATATAGCTGGACTTATTGTGGAAAAGCTGCCTGGAAAAAAATCTCTTGTATACGTACTGGCAGTTGTTGTTGCCATGATCATTAAAGTTGTCGGCTACTATTTTACAGAAGTAATTCTTTATGGAAACTGGATCCTGCCATTCGGCTCCGTCCCAGGTAATATAATGCAATTAGTCATTGCCGGCATTATCGTAGTGCCACTTATAAAAGGGTTTAAGCAAAGAATCATTAAGAGTGCCAATTAGGGGTGCCTGGCACCATAAAAAGACAAAAGGTATTTAAATGTCCTTGCTGAGAGGACATTTAAATACCTTTATTTATTGTTAAATGGAAGAAACCCTGTTTGAATAAAGATTTCAGACGCTTATTATAGCTGCTTTTGATAAAGAGGTGAAGATGAAAGCGTTTCAGTGGTAGCCTACTAATCTTCTAAAAATATAAGTAACCCCGTTCAAACAAATTAATATTACCATCTCTCCAAACGAAAAAACCAATATAGTTAAAAATAAATCAAAGTAGAATTCGCCTATAGATAAAAAATCTGCTGTATCTGTTGTCGAAGTTTTAAACAGAAAGAAAAAGAAAGTGGAGCATAGGAGTCCTATATAAATACATACCCAGTGATGATAAAAATTTATCTTAAATTTACTGCGCCAAAACCATACATTTAAAGGCAAAAAAGTGATAAGAAAATATAAAAGCTGCAAAAGGAAATCGGAAACTTTAACATAAAAGAATAAATACTGATGTAAACAAAAAATGACGATATTAATAAGTATGATTAATAGAAGTGATTGTTTTTGTTGCAAATAAATACCCCCTGTCAATATTTATAAGATCATTAAATGAAATCAAGGTTGATTCCAAAAAAATGAGGTAACGAAAGGGATTACAACCATTAATATAAAAAGAAGGACATTACCGATAAGGCCGCAAATTTTGAAGAATCCTTTTTTTCCTAAGCAACCGAAGATTATCCCAATAATAGGAAAAAGCCAAAGGAGTATTATAGAGAGAGTATTGGGAAAAGGGAGACTCATAAAAAACGCAAGGATGTAAGCCACAGAAGATACGAAAAAAATAGTAAAAGATCCAACGCTATAGTAATTCTGTTTCATAGAATTTCCTTTCCTTTTTTGTTTAATATTACCATAACGATGATTTTTCTGAAATAGCGAAATAAAAGATAAGGAGCTTGATTGATGCCTATATACTTCACCAACCAAGCAACCGAAGTGGTAAAAATCTTAAATCAAATCGGCTACTTCATTGGGGATGAGAAGTTTGTGGATAAAGATTTCCTCCATTCTTATCAATGGATGATCAAACAAATGGATAAGAGGCTGAATAATAATGGTTTGTTTCCAGTTTGGCTTTGGATGAAAAAACCGAATTTAAAGCATGAAAGTCTCTTTCAGAAAGGTACAAAAATTGTATGTTTAACAGTATAAATACCTGATAAAAAAGTGCTCCTTTCTGATTTTGAAGCATGGCATTGTGTGTTAAATAACGGCTTTTGTGCGATTTCAGAGGAAGAAGATAGGGTGTTTGAACAGGGGGAATTAACGATTACAAAGGAACAAAGCTGGAAAGAATATTTCACTTAGCGAAATTACGACACGCAGAAATGTGGAATAATGGGTGCCAAATTGTTCAGGGCGTTACATCTGGGATTTAGAAAGAACAAATTTTGAATGCAGAATATTTTATTGCAAAATAATGTAGTTTTTTGGAAATAATATAATGGATTAAAAAGGAGGAAATAGCTCCTCTTTATGGAATTTCTAAAGTAAAATCAAAGAGTAGGGGATAAAAAGAATGAAAAAAATATTAGTACTTGGTGGAACTCGTTTTTTCGGAAAAAAGCTTGTGGAAATGTTATTGGAAGAGGGGCATCAGGTTACGATTATGACCCGTGGGACAACAAGTCATTCATTTGGCGATCAAGTAGAGCATATCATCGGTGATCGATCTATGAAGGAACAACTTATTAATCATTTTGACTGTCGAAAATTTGATATTGTTTATGATAATATTTGCTATACATCAAATGAAGCAAGAGATTTTTGTGAGATTTTTAACGGGAACATTGGCAAGCTTGTGTTTACTTCTTCCTTATCGACGTATGCTGCAGATGGAATGGAAAAGAGAGAAGAAGACTTTGATCCGTATCATTATCCGATAGCATGGGGAGATAAAGAGGCATTTACATATAACGAAGGAAAGCGACAAGCAGAAGCCGTTTTCTTTCAGTATGCAACATTTCCAGTTGTGGCAGTAAGGTTCCCTATCGTGTTAGGGGAAGATGATTACACAGGTCGTTTGCATTTTCATGTGGAGCGGATTCAGCAAGGAAAAACGATTGGCTTTGTTAATATGGATGCAGAAATGTCCTTTATTCTTGCCACAGAAGCTGCTATGTTTCTAAAATGGGCAGGTTTTTCAGACGTGGAAGGACCATTTAATGCAACCGCAGATGGGAAAATTTCAATGGGAGAATTAATCCGTATGATTGAAAAGGTTACAGGGCATGCTGCGAAAATAACGTTAAAAGGGGACGAAGAAAACACCTCCCCATTTGCCATTCCTGCCACATGGTATATGAATACGGAAAAGGCAGGAAAAGCGGGCTTTGTGTTCACTAATCTGGATGATTGGTTGCCAGCTTTGATTGAGAAAATTGCAGGCAAAGATAAGCATTGATTGTGATGCTTAGGGGGGAATTTGATATTTTTTGGTGATGTGGCGGATGAATAAAGAGATAGTTATAGGAGAAGAAAAATGGCTTATGATTTAGATTGTCCTTTATGTAATCCACATAAAGATAGGGACCAAAATATTGTCCTGGAGAATGAAACATGTTATTTTTTGCAACATAACAAACATCAAGGTATCTTAGAGGGTAGCGGTTTAATAATTCCTAAAAAACATCACAAGGACGTCTTTGAATTAACACAAGAAGAGTGGAACGATACATATGAGCTAGTACATGAGGCAAAAAAGTTTATAGATAATTACCATTCTCCTGATGGCTATACAATAGGATGGAATGTAGGAAAAGTTTCTAACCAAGAGATTTTTCATTGTCATCTTCACCTAATACCAAGATATAAGGATGAACCATTGGCTGGAAAGGGTATTAGATATTGGTTAAAACAAGAGGAAAATAGACGAGTAAAAGGGGAAAGTGAATAGCTTTTATAGTGTTAAAGACACCAAAACGAGATAATGTAGTCATTTTTTTATAGATACAGATAATAACCACTGAAATTGTTTGTTCAGTGGTTTTCTTTTTGTAGGATCCGAATCCTTCGTTGCTTTAGATAATAAAACTTTTACCGATTATTTCTAATGAGAATATGGTAAGCATAATTTCGCTTAACGATTTCATAGGGCCATTTTTTCTTCCCAAATATCTCTAAATAAACCTTTTCAAATCATTTATCGCCTGTAAATGCATGCCTTCATGAAAAATCGTTCGAATTAATACTTGTTCGATTGTGTGCATGCCCATATCGATTGGGGGATATTCTTTTTCAAGCTCATTGCGATATTTCTCTAATATTTCTTGTGGTTGAGCGTTTAAAAGCTCTTTTAATTCATGGAAGGATGGTGTCTCATCTGTGAAGTTAGCTGGTGTTGTACCGAAACCAAACCATTGATTAAATTGCTTCGAAGTAGGAGAGGCTACTTTTGTTAATGCCTCGATCCATAAAAACTGATCGAGATAAAGATGACCGAGATTCCAGCGGATATTATTATTAAATCCATCTGGGATGATTTCCGCTTGCTCGTCTGTCACCTTTTCAACAGTCCCTAAAAGTTCCTTCCGATAGGTTTCCAATTGTTTAAATAACACTTCATGACGTGCTTTCATTTCCCACACTCCTTAAACGCAAAATCATATTAATTTATTCGCTATAGTGTTGTCTTTCTCCTCTATTGAAAGAATAGTGCTTTTTTCTTACGGGAATACTAGAAAAAAAAACAGGAATATAGGGAGGAGAAAAAAATGCCTCGCAAAGACGAAGAGATTAGCGAAGAAGTAGAAAAGGAACCGACGAATACGAAAAAGAAAGAGGGAGAAGTAGAAAAATTAAACCGCATGCTAGCAGCAGTGTTGGAGTATATTTCGGATGATGAGGTAGAAGAAATCGATATTGATTACATATTGGATCAAACAGAAGGACTTCGTGACTGGTGGAATCTATACCGAGAGAAAAACCGCAAGCGCATGGAAGAAGAAATAAAAGAGTCATTAGGGGAATTGTCCCTTGAGGAGCTTGAAAAGATTCGGGAGCAAATAAAGGCAAAGCAATAAAAAAAGTGGTTTTCATCAATGGAGGATGAAAACCACTTTTTATCGTCTAGTAGCAGCAATAATCATAACGAAATAGTGGTGTGAACAAAACTATTCCTCTGATAGAATGAGAGAATGGAATATCCTAGTAGAATATTAAGAAAATCTTAAGAAATTTGCTTAGCAGATATTAAGATTTTTTGCCTATGATAGAGACAGCGAAGAGAGAGAAAGCAGGTGGTTGTTGTTGGAGAAAGTAAGTGTGCTATTAGTGGATGATGAGAAAGAAATTAGAGATGCCATTGAAATATATCTTAAAAACGAAGGGATTACCGTTTTAAAAGCAAGTGATGGCCTAGAGGCATTGGATATTTTAATGGAACAAACTGTTCATTTAATTCTAATGGATATTATGATGCCGAATTTAGATGGGATTTCTGCTACTTATAAAATTCGTGAACAAAAAAATATCCCGATTATTATGCTGACGGCAAAAAGTGAAGATACGGATAAAATCTTAGGCTTGCAAATAGGCGCTGATGATTATATCACAAAACCATTCAATCCAATGGAACTAGTCGCAAGAGTGAAATCGCAATTACGAAGATATGTGACACTTGGAACCTTTGATGGTGTGAAGAAAAAAATAGACCTGCATGGATTAACATTAGACCAGGAGGCAAAAGAAGTAGCGGTAAATGGAGAAAGTGTAAAGCTAACGCCAATTGAATATAAAATCGTTGTTTTATTGATGAAAAATGCAGGCAGAGTGTTTTCCATTGCGGAGATTTATGAAAGTGTATGGAAGGAACCTGGATACAATGCCGAAAATACAGTCGCGGTACATATTCGAAAAATACGCGAGAAAATCGAAGTGGATCCAAAAAATCCGCGTTTTTTAAAGGTGGTGTGGGGCATTGGCTACAAAATGGAGAAGTAGAGGGGTTTTTATTGTAGTTTTTATTGTTTGGACATTGTTGGTTACGATAGGGCTTAGTGGGCTAGCGCCGCTAAAAATATGGCTAACGCAATATATACATACAAATTATTATGACTCCACCAAGTTTGAAGACAAACGAATGTATTTTACAGAACTATTAAGTGATTATCAGTTATATCAGGTGCCAATAGAAGAAGCGAAAAAGAACATCAGCGTCACGAAAGAAGAAATCGCTGAATATCGTGATTCATACGCAAGTCTAAATGAACAAATGCAATTAATTAATGAGCAATATGAAGAAGATATAGCCCTAGCAATCGAAAATGGCGATGATGCAGTAGAGGAGCTTTTAACAGAAGAAAGAGATCGAGATATAAAGGAAATCACAGAGCTATTGCCAAATGATGAATATGTCCAAGAAAAAATAAAAGAAGAAAAGCAATTAGAGGTAGATCGATATTATCGAGATTTGGAAAATACAAAATATGAATTTGAGCAATGGGCTGAATCATTCTATTATTATTTAAAAAATAGTAAAACGGAAGCAGTTGTAACTAATATGACTCTTTCTCCAGAAGAAACAGTAGATAAGATAATTAACAAGGAAAATGCAAATTTCTTCGGCAACTACTATTTTACTGCGGAAACAGAGAAGTTAAATTTGCCAGGACAATCAATAATCTACAGGGATAATGGATTTACAATGTGGTCATGGGAAGATGGAAATACGCCTACTATCGTAAATCAGTTAAAAAAAGAGATTGGTAATTATGAAGGAGTTGTTGCTGTACCAAAAAAATTAAGTAATGGTAGTTTGCTGATAGAGGAAGAGAATAAGTATTATGCTTATCAAAAGAAAATGATTTTTGGAAGCTCATTGAGCATTATCAGTTTAGTAGTATGTATTTTCATGCTTGTAAAAAGGAAAATCAGCTTTGCGCAATGGGACTATCCTTCTTATCGAAAGGTTCCAATTGATATCCGATATATGCTATTGGTGATAAGTGCCATATTAGCTGTTATTGGACTATGGGGAATCGGGGACCAACTATCCATGAAGGTGAATGAATTAGGAGGGAATTGGGGTGATATTCTTGCCTTTCTTCTTTTGGCATGGGTATTTGTAACACTATCTCTCATTCAAGGCTATCTACTATTTAAAGAGAAAATAAAGTGGAAAAATACTTTTATAAGTATAAGTTTAAATAAGATGAAAACAGCTATTTCACAGCTTCTATCCAGTAGAGATTTTACCAAAAAAGCGATTGGTAGCTTGCTAGTGATTTTTATGTTAGGTCTATTTTTACCAATAAGTCTGGTATTGCAAATTCTTATCCCATTCTATTTAGTAGCTGCCCTTATCATTGGAATTCCAGTTATTATTTTTGTGGTGAGAAATATAAAGGCTTTTAGTAAGCTGCTTGCACAAACGAATGCGGTAATAAATGGGGACTTACATCAAGAAATATCAATCCAAGGGGCGAAAGAGTTAACAGCATTTGCGGATCATATTAATACGTTAAAATCTGGGGTAATTGTTTCAAAGACAGCCCAGGAAAAAAGCGAACGCCTAAAAACCGAATTAATTACGAATGTCAGTCACGATCTACGAACACCTTTAACATCCATCATTAACTATACGGAATTATTGAAAAATAAACATCTATCAGAGGAAGAAAAAGATGGTTATCTGGCCATTATTGACCGTAAATCACAGCGGTTGAAAGTATTGATTGATGATTTATTTGAAGTTTCGAAAATGGTTAGCGGCAATGTGGAATTGAAGAAGGAAAAGGTAGATTTAGTGCAGCTTTTACAGCAAGCATTAGGAGAATATGATGAAACAATCAAAGCCTCTACTCTTGATTTTCGTGTAACCAATCAAGAGCCGTCGATTAATGCAGTAGTAGATGGGCAGAAGCTATGGAGAGTATTTGATAATTTAATAGGGAATATTTTGAAGTATTCCTTGAAGCATTCTCGTGTCTACCTTTCGATTAAACAAGAAAAAGGGCAAGCGATTCTTCAATTTAAAAATATTTCTAAGTATGAACTAGATGACAATATGGATGAATTATTTGAGCGCTTTAAACGAGGGGATACCTCTAGACATACGGAAGGATCCGGACTTGGACTTGCGATTGCAAAATCGATTATCGACCTTCATGAGGGAGTAATGACGATTGATACAGATGGAGATTTATTTAAAATAACGCTCGTGCTTCCTGTAAATAACATGCAGTGAAACTAACCATATATAGAAAACAAGCGGCATATTTGTATTCATTGGTTTACCCGATAATGAGAAATGAAGTGACTTCAAGGAAAATTGTATGCGATATACTGAAGGAACATAAAGATGTAGAAGAGAAAGCAATCATTCGCAAAGCCATTAACAAAGCGATTGAAGCAGGTAAAGATAAGATAGGATAGAAGATACTTCCTTTTCGTTGATGAGAAGGAAGTATTTTTACTAGAAATATATGTTAGAATAATTTAAAAGATTATGAATAATTGTAGAAAGAAGGAAAGAAAAGTGACCATCAAAAAAATCGGTATCGTAGGACTTGGAGCAATTGGTGCAGTATACGGCAAAATGCTTCAGGAAGTAGAAGGATTAGAAGTACAAATTATTGTCGATGAGCATAGAAAAACAAAATACGAAAAAGAAAAGTACTATATAAACGGGGAGGAAACCTCCTTTCAGTACATCAATCATGAAACACAATCAGAAGCCTTTGAACTGATTATTCTTGCAGTAAAATATGGACAGCTTCAAGAAGCAATCTCCCTAATTCGTCCATTTGTAGGAGGGAAAACAGTAATTCTTTCCTTATTAAATGGGATTACAAGCGAGGAAGAAATAGCACAAAGCTATGGGGAAGAAAAAATTCTCTATTCCATCTGCAATGGTATTGACTCAACAAGAGAAGGCAATCGAATCTATTACAGTACTCCTGGGATTATCACTTTTGGGGAAAGAGTAAATATAGAGCTGACGGATTGCGTAAAAGAGGTCAGAGAATGCTTAGAAAGAGCAAGCATACCAGTTGATGTACCAGAAGATATGGAACGAGCACTATGGAATAAGTTCATGATTAACGTAGGCATGAATCAAGCTTCCGCTGTAACGAGAGCTCCATATGCCTTCTTTCAAAAAGAAGGACCAGCAAGAGAACTAGCAAAAAGTGCGATGAAGGAAGTAATTCAGCTTGCTCAGGCTAAGGAGATTGACCTAACAGAAAAAGACGTGGATTATTTTTTTGCCAATGTATTAAGCAAAGTTGGCGGAACAGGAAAGACATCAATGTTGCAGGATATCGAAGCTGGCAGAAAAACAGAAGTCGCTTTATTTGCCGAAAAAGTTATCGATTATGGTCAGAAGCTTGGCATCGAAACACCTATTAATCAAGCATTCTATCGAATTATTAAAACAGTGGAGGAAATGCAAGGGTAGAAAAGCTCTAAAAAGAACGGAGGGAAATCAATTGATTAAAAGTACACAACAGCAATGGTCACCGCCAAAACATATCGTTTCAGCAGCGACGATTGTTATCAATGAACAGGGCGAAATTCTATTAATCAAGGGACCTAAAAGAGGCTGGGAAATGCCAGGCGGACAAGTGGAAGAGGGAGAGTCCTTGAAAGATGCTGCAGTTAGAGAAGCGAAAGAAGAATCAGGTATTGATATTGAAGTAATCAAATTTTGTGGAATCTTTCAAAATGTCAACCGTTCTATATGCAATACGCTGTTTTTAGCAAAACCAGTTGGAGGGGAATTAACCACTTCTCCAGAAAGTTTGGAAGTAGGGTATTTTTCCATTGAGAAAGCGTTGGAAATGGTGACACATAAGAATTTTAGAGAAAGAATAGAGAAATGTTTGGATGAAAGTAGCCAACCTTTTTATGTGGAATTTTAAATGGTAAGGGTAAGAAAGGCGATGAAATTATATGAGCAACTACAAAGCAGTGCTATTTGATTTAGATGACACCTTGCTTGATAGAGATAATGCCGTAGATAAACTGTTTTTCATTATGTTAGAAAAATGTTATGAGGATATTAACGATTCCTTAAAAAAAGAAATGCTGCAAGAATTCAAAGAACAGGATAAGAAATGCTATGGTCAAAAGGATAAAACAAAGGTTTTGGAAGCATTTTTCGATGCGTTTCCACCGAAATACAGAATACCACACAATGATATCTTAGTTTTTTGGAATAATCATTTTCCGTATTGTTTTTCTGTGAATCAAGATACGATTAATATAGTTAATAGGTTAAAGAGCCTAGTGAAGGTTGCAATTATCACAAATGGTACTGTTCAAAGACAAAAAGCAAAAATAATCAACACCAATTTACATCATTATTTTGATACCATCATCATTTCCGATGAAGTAGGAATTAGTAAACCGGACAAACGCATATTTGAGCTAGTTTTAAATAAGCTTAATGTGCAGCCAGAGGATACATTATTTGTTGGGGATGACATAGAAAGTGATATTGGTGGTTGTCAAAATGCCAATTTAAAAGGTATATGGTTTAATCCACGTAAGATTAAGAACGCTACCAAGATAAAACCATTTGCGGAGATTGATTCTTTTGATCGACTATTAAGCTATTTTACATAAGTCAATAGGGGGAGTGCTTCATGAAGGACTCTTTAATTGTAGCGATGGACAAAAACAGAGTAATTGGGAAGGATAATGATATTCCTTGGAGAATTCCGAGAGATTGGGAGTATGTGAAAAAGATTACTTCAGGGCATCCAATTATTTTAGGAAGAAAAAACTTTCAATCTATTGGAAGAGCACTAAGTAGCAGAAGGAATATCGTCTTATCTAGAGACAGAGAAATAGTATTTGATGGCTGTGAAATGGCTCATTCACTAGATGAAGTCTTTACATTATGTGAAAAGGAAGAAGAAATATTTATTTTTGGCGGAGAAGTAATTTATAGAATATTTCTTCCATATGTAGAAACAATGTATATAACCAAGATTCATGCAGAATTTGAAGGTGACACTTTCTTTCCAAATGTTGATTTGCACGGAATGGAAGGAGACATCTGTTACCCAAGGAATAACAGATGAAAATAACCCTTATTCTTACTATTTTCATGTATATGAACGCTTGGCTTTTTAAACAGTATGTGTGTTTATTAACTAACACCATTACTTGAATAACTTATACCAATACAAAGTGGTCTCAATAATTGGATTATATGACTGCTTTAGTGTATCAGCCCCACCTAGTATGAATCCTTGTTTCACATAAAATCTGCATGCACCAAGATTATCATCTTGTGCTTCCAAGGACATCCCGATAAGATTTCTTTGTTTTGCCCACTCTTCCGCTTTATTTAAGAGCAACTTTCCGATTCCATTTCCTCTATAATCTTTTTTTGTAGCAATGTTTTCAATATAACAGAAGCGATTCCAATCCTTCATTATTCTAATTTGTCCTATGCAAGTATTATTCATATAAGCTAAAAACAAAGCTTTATCCTCTCGATTTATATATTGGCTCCAATCAAGTTTATCATCTGGAAACCGTGTTTCTCTAATTTCTTCAAAAAGAATCTCTTTATAAGACCATTTGCCTGATTGTAAACTAGGGACAACTCTGCCATACAACTTAAAATAATCATTTGTCTTATTGATATCCTCTATTAAATCAATGTTTAATGGAGTTATAATAATTTTATTTTCATTATTCAAAATTTCCCACTTCCTTTTTAAATGTACGGTAGGCAAGGGGTCAAGTTAATATTCTTGTTCCCCTTGAGAAAACTATTATCCATTCACTTAAAAACAAACCCAAAATAAGCTTCTTCCTGTTCTGTATCCTCGAAATATTTTATTCCCATATACTGAAAGCCAATTTTGCCAAGTACTTCTAAAGAAGCCTTGTTTTCAATACTAGCAGAGGCAATTACTTTTTGAACACTTCCTTGCTTTTCAGCAAACTTCATACATGCAATCGCCGCTTCTGTCGCATACCCTTTGTTCCAATTTTCTTTTGTAAAATGGAAAATTAGCTCTACTTCGTCTATGGAATCCTCTATATTAAAGCCAGCTGCCCCAATCACCTGATTGCTAGCCAAATCAACTACTCCATAAACAGAAAGACCGAAGTCAGCTTGACTTTGCTCGTAAAAGTCAATAACTTGTGGAAGTAAGGAAGAGTCTGTACTTCCGCCACAATACTTCATGACTTCTTCGTTTCCCCAAAACTGTTCACATGCTTCTACATCTTCTATTGTTAATAATCGAAAACCTAATCGTTTACTTGTAAAAAGAAACTCCAAGAAAAAAACTCCTTTACATTCTGTTCTTTATTTACCCATTTTAGCTTAGGAGAATCGGTTTATGCAATGAATTGTAGAGTAGAGAATAGGCAGGGAGAAAATTAATGGATGGAAAAGGCACAAAAGAACACTGATGATGATCTTTTGTGCCTTCAAGCATGACTTTATATGAATGAAAGGATAGAGACTTTCTTACAATGAATTTTCATACTTTCCAAGAGATGCCGTGATACATTCTGCTAGTTCAGAGCAATTTCCTTCAAACATGTGAAATGTTAAAGAATGAAGTAAATGATTAAATTGATCATGGGCTGATTCTGATTTACGGAGTTCTGTAGACCAATTAATTTTAGGGATAGAAATAACAAAAGAATCAGTTGTTTTCATGATATATAATTTCGTGTCTTTTAGTCCGAAGGGAGCAATATCCTCTAGCAAGGTAATCATAACAACAACCTCCGTCTTTTTTTATTTCCATTATACTCCTTTTTTTCGACTTTATTTTCCAAAAGTAGAAGATTTAAATAAAATGTTAAAGGAATGATATGTTTGAAATATAAAAGTGCCAATGAATTTATTTGTAACCTTTATAGTTTTAATACCCCTTTTATCACTGTCAGAAATCGATTATTCCAAATTGCTTCATGATGATTAATAATATCATCTGCATGTAAAACGGAGCCATTAATCGTACTTTGGGTGTTTTGGAAAAGTAGATTATTTTGATATCCCAAGCTATAAGCTGCTCGAATAGTAGTATCAAGACAAAATTCAGTTTGTGCACCAGCAAATATAAGCTGTTCTATTTTCATGCTTTTTAAATAATCCAAAAGTTCTGTTTGATAGAAAGCGTCCCATTTTGTTTTTTTGATTATCTTATCCTCAGAGGAAACTATTAAATTTTGGTGAAGTTTCCAATCATCTTTTCCCTCAAAAAGCTCATCCTGATCATTTAAATCTGTATGTTGAATAAAAATAACCTGAATATTTTTTTCGTGAGCTTGATTGATTAGTATATTGATGTTTTGTAAAATTTGATCCTTATTGAATAAATAGTATTGGGGATGGTTAAAGAAAATTTCTTGCATATCGATGATAATAAGTGCTTGTCTCATAAAATAACACTTCCTGTTTGTTTCTTTTAAAGTATAGCAGATGGAAAAGGAGCTAAACAAGGACAAATCATGGCTAATAAATTATAAGCTAAAGGTCGATTCGTTTAAAAGTCAGAATAAACGAATTTTAGTGTTGAATTTATGATAGAATAGTCTATAATCAAAATGCGAACATATATTCTTTTTAGGAGGAGCGTTATTGGAGAATACATATATTACTAGCGCACTAAATCAAATGGAAATAGCTTTAAAAACAATAATTGAAATAATAGAGACATTAGAAGAGGCTGACTTACAGAAAATGCCTGCAAGTAATAAGCGTTCGATAGGTGAGCTATTAGAACATATTGCTGTAATTTGTAAGGCTGATTTATTGATAGCGAACAGTGCAACACAAAAAGAGATGAGTGAATATTATTCTAGTGTTTCATTAAAAAGTGTGAACGCTATAAAAGATGCTATCGCTTATAATTATGAAACATTAAAAGAAAGCTATAGCAATCTCACAGAAACGGAATTACAAGAAAGAACGACATCCTATTGGGGAGTAACCTATACAAGGTATGAATGGCTATTAGAAATAGTCGCACATATCTATCATCATAGAGCTCAATTACACACCTTGCTTGTTTTCTGTTATGGAAAAGACTTGAATATTTCATTATTTGAATAAGCTACATCAATAGATACATATATATTTTAGAGTAAATTAAGAGGGAGACTGAAAGATGCCATACTGCAAAGTGAAAAACGCAAATATATACTATGAAGATATAGGTTCAGGAATTCCGATAATTATGGTACATGGATTTACTCCAGATCATCGACTTTTGAGCGGTTGTATGGAACCTATCTTTAAAGAGAAGGAAGGATGGAGACGAATCTATATTGATCTACCTGGAATGGGAAAAACTAGGGATTACGAAAAAATACATAACTCGGATGGAATGTTAGAAGCAGTAGTAAGCTTTATTCATACGGTGATACCTAATCAACCATTTTTAATCGTAGGAGAATCCTATGGTGGCTATTTAACTAGAGGAATCATTAAGGAACATAAAGAGCAAATATTAGGAGCTGCATTCATTTGTCCTATGATTATACCAGATAAAGAAAAGAGATTACTTCCAGACCACACAATTGTTTATGCGGATCATGGATTTTTAGCAAGCTTAGCAGAAGATGAGCTTAGCGATTTCCAATCAAATCAAGTAGTTTTGGATGATTACAATTGGAAGCGATATAAGGAAGAAATACTGTCAGGATGCAAAATAGCGGATTCTGTATTCTTAGATAAAATTCAAGAGAGCTATGGATTTTCTTTTTCAATCGATGATGTCCTATTTCAGAAACCAAGTGTCTTTTTACTTGGCAAACAAGATTCTGTGGTTGGATATAAAGATGCATTTGCAATTCTTGAAAATTATTCTAGAGCAACATTTGCTGTTTTAGATAGAGCAGGGCATAATTTGCAGATTGAACAAACAAAGTTATTTACTTCTATTATCATTGAGTGGTTAAATAGGGTAGAAGAAGATATTAGCCTTGCTCAAGAAAAGTAGACAATATACTGGGTAAAAGACATTATTCATTTTTAAAGGTTTATGCTAATGAATAGTGTTTTTTTGTGCAATCATATATTGTTTGATGCCATTCATGAACATTTATTAGATAACACAGATTTATAGAAAATAAAAAAGGGTAGAAAACTGATAATTATAAAAAAAAGAAAAAGAATAAATTTGTAGTAAAATGAATCATCTAAAGTGTACCACTCTTTAGCATGTGACATATAATTTATGAAAAAGGTGATTTATTATAAAACATTTTTGGAAGCCATTCACGTTTTTTGTGACGATCAGCCTCTTTATTCTATTTATCCGTTATACAGATATCTTACAGGCGATTCGTCAAGGGGAGATTGATTCTGTCACATCTGTATTTAATGATAATATTTCATATGCACTTATAGTAAGTTTATTTATTATGATCATTCAAAATAGCTTTACCGTTATCCCGTTAATATTGGTTATTACCCTTAATTTTTACTCGTTTGGCTTCTTTTATGGTTTTTTGTGGAGCTGGCTTTCTAGTGTCGTAGCCGCGGTGCTTATCTTTCTTGCTACTCGTTTTTGGTTTCAAGATTTTGTTCATAGAAAAGTCAAAAATCACCAAGATATGCTTGATAAAATCGAACATAAAGGAATGAGATATGTAATATATGGTAGGGTTTTTCCTTTCTTCCCGACAAGTATTTTAAACATCATTGCAGGTGTAAGTACTATTTCCTTGCGTCCTTTTACTATTGGCACAGCGATAGGAAATTTCTTTTACTTCTTTATTCTTGCATTAATTCCCTACGGTGTATTTTCCACAAATATTAATCCACTCGCATTAATTGTTATTATTTTGCTGATAACTAGAATTTTTTATTATTTTAACAGAAGAAAGCCATCCGTTAAGGAAAAAGTAAAGGAAATAAAGAAAAGAGCATAATCAATTTTCCCGATAGGTAGGATAGCTACTTTTCGGGTTTTTTATTTGTAAAAATTATGAAACTATTTCAGCGTAAGGTTCGTATACAAACTATAAGTATAAGAAGGGAGGAGTTTGCTATGTTAGGATTCATAATGATTGTATTTGCTGTGATCTTAATAGTAAATATTTTTAATGCTTCATCAAAAGGAAAGACAAATAATATAAGTCAACATGATAATAGCTATTATTTCCCACCATATTCAGGAAGACCAACAGATAGCTCTAATACATCATTCTTTGATGGAGGGAATGACTGTGGAGGTTCCTCTGATAGTGGGGGAGATTGTGGTGGCGGTGGAGAGTAAAAATTCCTCTTGAATTTTCTATTTATAATGAAAAATCGAAACTTTTCTGCAATATCAATCGTCCTATAATGAAAGAGGGATGAAAGGGGATAATAAGGTTCGCATGTTAATGGTGGTAACAATAATAGCATTTATTTTTGTTTGTATTTGGGTATTCATGGATACATTTTACTTTTCCAAGCCACCAAAACCTGAGGTGCTATGGGAGAATAATAGAATACCGACAACAATTGGCTCCAATTGCTGGCAAGGTTCTTTGAAAGGCTCCTGTGTCGATTATGTTTATGCATCAGCTTGGGATATGGGATTGAAAAATGGTTCTGTTCGAGTGGAACCGAATGCAACCATCACAATTGATTTTAATAAAAAACCTTTAGATGGATCATTACAGGTTGCAAAAGTATTTAAAGATGGTGAAGAGGAATTTATAGAGGTAGACAGAAACAAAATGACTGTTCCAGCCAAAAAAGGAATATATGTATATATGATCTATGCCCAATGGGATCAAGGAAATCCTAATTATACGTTCTCTGTTAAAGTAGAATAGGTTGTCTAAACCGAGCAGTTAGCGGGATAGACAGCCTATTTTACCGTGAGAAATACATACATAAATTATAAAGCAGGGATGGGAAAGAAATGAAAAATTATCCAATTTTAAATTTATTAGTGGCATTAATTTTTTTATTATTATTCTTTGCTAGTAAGAAGATATTTGACAACTATTTAGCTGCTCTCATTATATTTGGTACTTTATTTTGT
The DNA here is from genome assembly GCF_052064465.1 of Niallia sp. HCP3S3_B10. Lineage (NCBI taxonomy): Bacteria > Bacillati > Bacillota > Bacilli > Caryophanales > Bacillaceae > Niallia > Niallia sp. HCP3S3_B10. The sequence goes on from NZ_JBQHVO010000067.1 coordinate 27,254, forward strand.
ATTTATTTAGGGCGGTCGATTCTCTATTTACTCCGTCATTTTGACAATCAGAAAACAAATCGCATATCTGTCAAAAGAAAGCAGAAATGAACCGGAAAACGATTAATAATAACTATATGATAGTACCAAGGATGTGAGAAAGGTGACATGGTTGGAAGGATTACAAAAAGCATTGAACTATATCGAAAAAAATTTAGAAGAAAAGCTTGAGATAGAAGAAATTGCGCGCGTTGCGAATGTTTCTGCTTTTCACTTTCAACGCACATTCGCCATCCTTACTGAAATACCAGTAGGGGAGTATATAAGAAGAAGGCGGCTGACAATAGCTGGGCAAAGCTTGCTTCACTCAAGGGAAAAGATTATTGATATCGCTTTTAAATATGGATATGAAACACCTGAAGCTTTTACAAAAGCATATCGCAGGCAGCATGGTGTTACGCCGAGTGAAACGAGAAGAGGAGTTGGCAGCCTGAAAATATATAACCCACTCGTCATTCAAGTACAGCTGAAAGGGGCAGAACCAATGAAGGTAAAAATTGTAGAGAAAGAAGCATTTACTATTGTAGGTTTGAAAAAGTCTTATTCAATTAAAGAAGATGAAAATCTTCGTGAAATCCCTAAGCTTTGGGAAGAGGTAAATAATGAGGGAACAGTAAACGAACTATTAATGTTATCAGTAGGTAAAGTACCAGGTGTTCTTGGTGTTTGTGTAGACCAAACAGAAGTTGCAGGGAAAGACATGGATTACTGGATAGCGGTTGCTACAGAAGAAAAGTCAGCAAAATATGACCAGCTTATCATTCCAGCATCTAAGTGGGCAGTTTTTGAAGTACATGGACCTATGCCACATAGTATACAGAAAGTGTGGAAACAGATTTATTCGGAATGGATGCCAACTACCAGCTATAAACAGGGAGGATTCATCTCTTTTGAACGCTACACAGAAGATGATCCGTCCAGCGAAGATTGTTATTCGGAAATATGGATTCCAGTTAAATAAAAAAAACCGATGGAATGACAATGCTAGTAGGTAAGCATAAAGTCAGCTTCCATCGGTTTTTTTATTGGGGAAAAGCAGTGTTCATAAATGGAATGAAAATCATTTTTGGAGAGAGGAAGAGAAAAGTGGTGTTCATAAACGAGATGAGAACCATTTTTCAAAGGGAAGTAGAGAAAAGTGGTGTTCATAAACGAGATGAAAACCGTTTTTCAAAAGAAAGAAGAGAAAAGTGGTGTTCATAAACGAGATGAGAACCATTTTTCAGAAAGAGGAAGAGAAAAGTGTGTTCGTAAACAAGATGAGAACCATTTTTCAAAAGAAAGAGAGAAAAAGTAGCGTTCATATTCAAAATGAAAACCATTTCTCAAAGAATGCTATGAAATAATAGCGTTCATAATTACAACAAACGCGATTCTTCAGAGAATGATAGAAAAATACTTCTTATCTTTCCATCTATTAAAAAAATTTAAGAAAAAATTAAGCCAACTCTAGCATAATAAAAATACATTACAGATAGGAGAGATGAAAGTGAAGAAAATACAAAATTGGATCGCGATCCTTGCGATGGTATTCTTATTGGTTCAATCAACAATTGGAGTTGTATCATATGTAAATAGAGAAGAACCTTCTGAGAGAATAGGCATGATGGGCCAAGGTCAAGCGCCGACTAATGCAACTGCATCTGCAAATACAAATACAGACACAAATACAGACACAAATGCAGATTCAGATACTAATAGCAATACGACAGAGGACAATGGATTCTCAATGGATAATCAAAATGGTATGACGCCGTTTAATGGGATGGAAGAAAGAGGCGGTGCACCAAACGGGGATAATGTAAGTACTGCAAGTTTAGTAGGATACATTATTGGTATAATCCTTTCACTTGGGGGATTAGTAGTAACCTTCCTCGGCTGGCGAAAAAACAAAAAAGTTACTATTGCAGAATAATAGCTCAAAGTTGAAATAAGCAGCAACCAGATTCCTATGATTTTAAAGGGAGTCTAGTTGTTGCCTTTTTCATTAAGTTAATAAAATGGGTAATTTCCGTAAGTAGAATAAGCTGGATTATAGCCATATGGTTGAGAGTAAGAGGGAAAAGTTTGACCATAATTCCAATGCTGTTGATGAGTAGTAGGAACATGATGGAAAGGAGTAATAATTAGTGGGTTCCCTGCAGTAAAGCCAGCTGCTGGCGTAACTGCACCAAGAGGAATAGCTCCAACTCCTACAGCACCATGGCCAACACCTGCAAATCCACCAGCTCCAACTGGACCAACTGCACCTATATGTCCACCAAAAGCTCTATTTTGAAAATTCATTATCGTTTCACCTCCCTCCATACTATATGTAAATGGAAATGATTGGCGCTTGCCAGATTTTTTTAAACTTACACGGCACAACTAACACAATGATTTAGTTGTGCCGATTCCACTTGCTTTCAATATTGTTTAAATATGCATTTGGGTCCTGCTTA
>NZ_JBQHVO010000068.1:0-26628 GCF_052064465.1 Niallia sp. HCP3S3_B10
TACCGCGCTTGCGTTTGGTTGGCGGTCTAACGACCACCAACCAAACCAGAGGGTAAATTATTTTCTACCCACAAACATTTTACTCATACAATCTATCTCATTTTCTAAGTGAAAAAACATTAATGTTAAGAAAGCTATTTCCCCTCTATGATAATAGCTTTCAATCATCTGATTCCTAATATCCCAGCTGTTTATTGACTACATTTAATAATGGTTTTCCTTCTGAATAGAGTTGTAAATTCTGCAAAAACATCATAAATACTCTTTCTGCATGTCTAGCAGACTTGTATGCTATATGAGGAGTAATAATGACATTATCGAGCATCCAAAATGGGTGTTCCTTAGGTAGTGGCTCTTTATCAAAGACGTCTAAGGCTACTCCTCCTATTTCTCCCTCCTTAAGAACATCTAATAAATCTTTTTCCACAATAGTATTTCCTCTTCCTATATTTATCAAATAGCCATTTTTCTTCATCTTTTTCAATCGTGACTTATCCATAAAATGAATGGTTTCTTCTGTAGCCGGCAATGCAAGCACGATAAAATCAGAGCATTCGATTACTTTATTTACTTCGGAAAGATCGACAACAGAATCTGCTGGACAATCTTCTCTTCTTTTCCCATTAGAATTCCGACGACAGCCAATTACTTTCATCCCTAAACTTTTACACCTTTTAGCGATCTGGTATCCTATTTCTCCATATCCAATGATTCCAACAGTTGATGTATCTAAATCAATGACAGATATATCGGTCCATAATTGCCTTGCCTGATTTTTGTACTGTTTAGGAAGTCCCCTTGCAAAGGATGTAATCAAAGCGATAGTATGCTCTGCAATTGGAATAGAAGTAACTCCTTTTGAATTCGTGATTACGATATCACTATTTTTAATTTGTTCGTTTAACATCGCATCTATTCCTACACTAACGGAATGAATCCATTTAATATTAGGTGCATACTTTAAAATTTCTAAATCGTCCTTCAGTCCCACCGTAAATAACACATCACAATCCTCTAAATCCTTTGTTGGAATTGGTTGTTCTCCTTTAAAATCCCAAGGTTCAATTATTACCTGGGAAATTTCTTTGTATTTCGACAAGAACTCTTCTGGAACATTTCGTCTAAAATAAACTTTGGGCTGCTTTTTCTCTACTATTACTTTTTCCATTTTTACACCTCGTTTAATACTTCGATGCTTTTTTTGTATCGGTAATACGACTCTGCAATTCGCTGAACCCCTTTTTTAATCTCCTCTTCATTTGTAAAGGTAAAGCTTAATCTGATGTGATTTGTTTCTGCACCATCTATATAAAAGTATTTACTTTCAATAAAACTAACCCCTCTTGCAAGTGCATCACCTGCAAATTCACTTGTATTTACTTTTTCGGGAAAGCTTAACCAAAGGAAGAATCCTCCCTCTGGCTCTGTATATGTCACTTCTTTGCCAAAGCATTCCTTCACAGCACTAATCATTGCATCTTTTCTAGTACAATATAATTCATTTATTCTTTTCATATGGTAGTCAAATTTAACATCTGACAAGAAATGGGAGATAATTTCTTGGACAAAGACACTTGTGGATCCATCGGATTTTAACATTTTCATTCGCAAGATTATTTGTTCATCATCAGCTAAAGCCCAGCCCATTCTAATTCCTGGTGCAATTGTTTTGGAAAAAGTACTTAAATAGATAACCCTTTTCGGTCCAAAGGTATAAATGGAGGGTAGTTTCTTTCCTGAAAAACTAAGCTCTACATAAGCATCATCCTCAAGCACATAAAAATTATATTCATAGGCAAGTTCAGCAAGCTTCTTTCTTCTATCTATCGATAAACAAACTCCAGTAGGATTATGATAGTTTGGCATCACATAAATAAACTTGGGTATAGGCACATTATTCTTAACTGCTTCCTTCAATTTATTTTCGAGCTCGTCTGTCAATAATCCATTATGATCCACTGGTATAGAGGAAATCTTTAATTCAGCTAGAGAGAATTGTCTTATTGCCCCAAAAAAAGTCGGTGCCTCTACCCAAACATGATCACCAGGATCTGTTAAGGTTCTCGTGGCTAAGTCGATAGCTTGCATAGAACCAGCCGTAACAAGAATATTTTGTGTTTCTACTGAAATAGATACATATTTTGATCTTTGTTGGATCCAGTTTACAACAAAGTCAGGACCGGATCCTCCCGAATATTGCAAAGCCCTTGGACCATCTAATTGTAATGCTGACACAGCTGATTGAGACAATAGTGGAACATCAAATGATTCTTGCGCAGGATGACCAAAGGCAAATGGAATCAAATCGGAATGCTTTTTCGTATTAGCTGCAGATAATAAAGGCAATTCTGGAAACCTCTTTGATAATGGATAATCTTTTACTAACTCCATATATTTCCTCCTATATTTTTCTGTTTTCATGCATTTAGTCAGGCTGGCTCCTTATCTTTAAATAACTCTATGAAAAAACACCAAGCATAAGCATATTAAAATTACATCAAATTTACCGTTTGCTTGGTACAACAGAGTCAATTAATCGCTGAAACTCGATCGAAAGGTTGCGGCTATATACTCCTATATCTCCATTCCCAACCTTTCTACCATCTATTTCAATAACTGGACCAACCTCTTGACCTGTATTGGTTATAAATACTTCATCCATTCCATATAACGCTTCTAATTTCATCGGTGATTCTTCTAACTCTAATGAAACCTTTTCTAATAAACGAATCACAACTTGTCTTGTTATTCCGTTTAAAATCAAATGATTGGCTGGATGTGTAAAACAAACACCATCCTTTATGCCGAAAATATTACTGCTGCTACATTCAGTCACCATTCCATCTCTAACAAAAACAGCTTCTTGAGCGCCTGCTTCCACCGCTTTTTGTTTTGCAAGTACATTTCCTAGTAAATTAAGGCTTTTAATATCCACACGTTGCCAACGAATATCCTCTGTAGTGATTACTCGAATTCCTGCTAGCTCTTCTTTTCTTTCTTCTTTCCCTTCTTTTGTATAAGCTACTAATACAGAAGAAACACCTTCAGGAAAATGATGAATACGTGAGGCTACCCCTCTTGTAACTTGAATATAGACATAACCATCTCTTAAATCCTCAATAGCTATTAATCGCTGAACCTGCTCCGTTAACTCTTCTTTATTCATCGAAATAGTAATCCTTAGCTCCCGAGCACTCCGAAAAAGCCTTTGCAAATGAGCTTCCCACTCAAATAGGACTCCTTCAAATACCTTTACCATTTCATAGATTCCATCACCGAATTGATAGCCTCGATCTTCAATATCAACGGAAAAAGAACTTCTTGGAATGATTCCTTCATTAACTAGAATATACAATCTGTTCACCTCGTATTATTTTAATAGTATTTCATGAATGTAAATGGCAAGCTACTTGATGATTAGTTCCTAAATCCTTTACTGTCGGTTCTACTTGCATACATTTTTCCATTTTAAATGGGCACCTTGTATGAAAACGACAACCGCTTGGCGGATTAAGGGGGGTCGGCAATTCCCCTTCTAATACAATCCGTTCCATTCTATTTTTCTCATCAATAACTGGTCTTGCAGATAACAAAGCTTGCGTATAGGGATGAGCTGGCCGTGAAAATAGATCCTCCGTATTAGCAATCTCCACTATTTTTCCTAAATACATCACCCCTACTCGATCGGAGACATGTTTTACTACACTAAGATCATGAGAGATAAATAGATACGTAAGGGAAAATTGCTTTTGTAACTCTTTAAAGAGATTAATAACTTGTGCTTGAACAGAAACATCTAATGCAGATACAGGCTCATCACAAATAATAAACTTAGGATTTAGCGCTAATGCCTTTGCAATCCCAATTCTTTGTCTTTGTCCTCCTGAAAATTCATGGGGATATCTTTTTTTCATTTGAGGGGACAAACCAACTTTTTCTATTAAATATTCCACTTTCTTGCGTCTTTCTTCTCGACTACCAACTTTATGAATAGATAAAGGCTCCGCAATGATTTCTTCTACCGTCATTCTTGGATGTAAGGATGCAAAGGGGTCTTGAAAGACTATTTGCATATCCTTTTTAATATTTTTTAATTCTTGCTTTGAATAGGTAACAATATCCTTTCCTTCAAAATAAACATTTCCTGCCGTTGGTTCAATTAGCCGCAATAAAGATCGACCGGTTGTACTCTTCCCACATCCTGATTCTCCAACTAATGCTAATGTCTCTCCTTTATAAACTTTAAAATTGACATCATCCACTGCCTTAACGACCTTTTGATTTTTTCTTGTTAATTTTTGAAGAATATCTCTTTTTACTGGGAAATACTTTTTAAGCGATTTTATTTCCAATAACACTTCTTTCTCGGCAACATGCTCCATTATGATGCAACCCCTTCTGCAATTTCCTTGTATCTCCAACAACTGACTTTGCGATTACCTTCTATCTCAGTTAGTGGCGGTTGCTGCATCTGACATTTTTGGCCAGCAAATGGACAACGGTCTTGAAAAATACATCCTTGTATCTCCTCATCCGCCATGGGAACTCGACCAGGAATGGAATATAATTCGTCTATTTTCTCTTCAATGGAAGTAACAGACTGTAATAATCCTTGTGTATAGGGATGATATGCCTTTTCAAACAACTGGTCTTTACTTGCTTCCTCCATCACTCGACCAGCATACATTACAATAACTTTTTGACAGTTATTAGCGACAACTCCCAAATCATGTGTAATTAAAATCATCGCCATATCTAGTTTTTTTGTTAAATCAGCAAGTAAATCTAAGATTTGTGCTTGTATCGTTACATCTAAAGCCGTTGTTGGTTCATCTGCAATTAATAGACGCGGCTGACAAGAAATAGCCATCGCAATCATTACTCTTTGCCGCATTCCTCCAGAAAGCTCATGTGGATATGACTTCATCCGTAGCTCAGGGGAAGGGATTCCTACTAAATTCAACATTTCAATCGCCTTTTCTATTCTTTCCTTTTTACTTAATCGATCATGTGCAGCTAATTGTTCCATTATTTGCGTTCCAATTGTTAATAAAGGATTAAGTGCTGTCATCGGTTCTTGAAAAATCATTGATATTTCTTTTCCGCGAATACTTTTCCATTCAGTGTTTGTAGATGTTAGCAAATCTTTTCCTTCCCAAACTATTTTCCCATCCGTAGCTAGAAGACCTTTGTTTTTTAGAAGTCCCATTATTGCTAAGGAAGTCATACTTTTTCCACAGCCTGACTCCCCAACTATGCCAAGCGTCTCTCCTTTTTCTAAAGAAAAGTCTACTTGTTTTAAAACATGAACTATATCACCGTTCTTGTTATATCCTACTTTCAAATCTTGAACATCTAGTATCATCCCCAATTGCAGTACCCTCCTTTATCTTTTATCATGAATTTTTCATTCTTGGATCAAAATAGTCTCTAAATGTATCTCCTACTAAATTTATTCCTAATATGACAATAAACATCACTGCACCAGGAATAAATAAATACCAAGGAGCATTAAACATATAATCCTTTCCTTGATTGACCATTGATCCCCAGCTAGGATCAGGTGGCTGTACACCTAAACCAAGAAAACTTAACGATGATTCTGCGAGAATGGTAGATGCCATACCTAATGTAGCAATAACAGCAATATGTCCATAACAATTAGGTAAAATATAACGAAATAAAATGCGAAAGATACTTGCGCCAAGAGCGTGACCACCTTCCACAAACTCCTGTTCCTTTAAGGATAGAGTTTGTGACCGAACCAATCGGCATATTTCTGGCCAGCTTACAATCCCTAACGCAAGGATTAAGTTAAATATCCCTGGTCCTAATGCCGCCATAATCGCAATGGCAAATAACAGTCCAGGAAAGCTAAACATAATATTGGTAATTGCCATGATTACCTTATCTGTTTTTCCTGAAAAATAGCCAGACAGCAAGCCTAATAAAGTACCAATAGATATAGATAAAAGCTGAACCACGATTGCAATAATTAGAGATTTCTGCCCTCCATATAAAACCCTTGTAAAAAGATCTCTTCCTAAATGGTCTGTTCCAAACCAATGAGTCGCAGAAGGCTTTTGTAATGTCTGTGTTAAATCATTGGTATTTGGATTATACGAAGAAATAAAGGGTACCAATAATGTGCCTAATACAATAACAAGCATTAATCCAATTCCAATATAAGAAAAAGAAAATTTCATCCTTCTTTTCTTTTTCTTCTTAATAAGTATGCCTCTATCAGCACTTATTGTGGGAGAATTTACGGTCTCCATTTATATTCCTCCATCCTTTTTAAGACTCTACTTTGATTCTCGGATCGATTAATCTACATCCTATATCAGTGAGTAAGTTCACTAATAAAAAAACAGTAGCAACAAAAACAACACAGCCTTGCACAATTGGTAAATCTCGCTGCAATATCGCATCGATCATCAATCGGCCTACACCTGGCAATCCGAAAATTGTTTCTGTAATAACTGCTCCAGATAATAACAATCCCATTTGAACCCCAATTATCGTTAAAATAGGTGGCATTGCATTTTTTAATGCATGTAAAATAATAATTCTACCTGAGGAAATTCCCTTTGAAATAGCTGTTGTCATATAATCCATGCGTAAAATATCAATCATTGCTGATCTAGTAATTCTTGAAATTACACCACTTACAGCAAGAGCTAGGGTTAGGGATGGTAATAGTAAATACCTTATATCCCCCGCCACATAGCCTGTTGCCGGAAGCAGCCTAATTTTTACTGCAAACAGATACATGAGAATTAATCCTAGAAAAAAGGATGGCAAGGAAACGCCAGATACGGAAAAGGAACTTACTAAAGAATCAATCCAAGTACCTCTTTTTAAAGCTCCAATGGTTCCAACAGTAATTCCGATTACGATAGCAATGATTAATCCAAGAACGGTGATTTGCAAGGTTACTGGGATTCTTTCCATAAGCAGCTCCGTTACAGAACTTCTAGATTGATAGGAAGTGCCAAAATCACCTTGAACTACCCCTTGAAGAAAATGTAAATATTGGAGAGGCAGGGGATCATTAAGCCCCCACTGTTCTCTTATTTGCTTTATCACATTCTCATCCAACGCACCACTTCTCGCATCCATTAATTGAGCTACTGGGTCACCTGGAATAATATTCATCAAAATAAATACAATTAAGGTAATTGCAATCCATATTGGAATAGCTTCCAAAAGCCGTCTTATCGTGTAATTTAGCATTGTCCACCTCTCATTATTTATTTTGGCTGTTTTCTTAAAGTTTGTTGCTATTACTCAAAAGCTTTTTTATTTAAAAATCATTAATTAGCTAGAATACTATTTTAGACTTTCATCAATCCAAACCTTTGTTAAGTCTTGATAGTCAATATCTGTCGGCATTTCCTGCAGACCCTTCACCCAAGGCTGATGAACAATTACTGCCTTGTTATAGTTAAAGAACCACCAAGGTGCATCATTTACAATAATTTCTTCTGCTTCCTGAGCTAATGCAATCATTTCCGATTCATCTGTTGTTTGTGACGCCTTATCTAGCAATTCATCTACCTTATCATTGGTATAATGACTTGTATTACCGGATGCACCAGCGTTTTTACTATGGAAATAACGAGATAAAAACTCTACAGGATGCGTCATCCCTCCATTTGAAGACATCGCCGTCTCAAAATCTCCATTGTTTAATCGGTCTGTCATTGCAGCAAAATCGACTTGCTCTGTCTTAACCGTAATTCCGACCTCTTCTAAATATCCACTCAATGCCTCTACTGCTGGCAAGCCGAATGCAGGGTGAGAGGTCGTAAGAATGTTTAGTGTAAATCCATCACCATATCCTGCTTCTTCTAATAAAGCCTTTGCTTTTTCTGGATCATATTGATAAGTAGTTACTTTTTCGTTATAGCCTTGAATGGACGAAGGGAGTACTCCAACCGCTGGGTAAGCCTTCCCTTGGATTACAGTTTGGATAATTGTATCTCGATCAATTGCGTAGTTTATCGCTTGTCTAACACGAACATCTTGCCATGGACCATCTTTTTCAAGATTAAACTTCAAATTCCTTGTAAATAATTCTGGTACTTCTACTATCAAATCACCATAAGTGGGATCATTTTTATATCTTGCATACTGAGCATCTCCCAGTACCATCATATCCAATTGTCTTGAAGCGAATGAATTATCTCTCGCTGTTTGGTCTTCCATAACTTTATAGACAACTTTGTCTAGATAAGGTGCACCTGCGAAGTAGTCTACATTTTTTTCCAAAACAATTTCACTACCTCGAACCCAACTAGAAAATTTAAAAGGACCTGCTCCAACTGGTTCTTCGCCAAATTTATCTCCTTTTTCTTCCACTACCTCTTTAGGAACAGCAGCTGTAAATGGTAAAGATAAGACGGAAAGGAAAGTATTGTCTGGCTTATCTAAACTAATTTCTATATGCGTATCATCTATTACTTTAATACCTGTTACTTCGCTTGCATTCCCACTCATAAACTCCTTTGATCCTTTAATTGCTTGCAAGTTTCCTGCATTGGGAGAAGCATTTTTAGGATTCATTACTCTCTCCATCGAATACTTAAAATCTTCGGCAGTTACCACTCTTCCATTATGAAAGGTAACATCTGAATTAAGGGTAAAAGAATAAGTTAAACCATCTGAACTAATTTCCCATTCCGACGCATTTCCTGCTTTGAATTCTCCAGCTACCGCGTCATAACGAATAAGTGGTTCAAAGATATTCCAAGTTACCATGGATGTCGAAGTACCATGAGACCTGGCCATTGGATCCAAATTTTGTGGATCCCCGTAAATAGCAGCCCTCACTAACGTACCACCAGGGGTTGGCTCATTACTACTTGTCGTATCGTCCTCAGTAGAACTTGTAGGATTACTTTCGTCAGTACATGCACTTAAAAATAAGACCATCAAAATACTAAAAATAAAATACCTAAAGTGATTCCTTTTCATTCTCATTCTCCTTATGTATTAGTTTGTTTTTTACTACATCTTTCTTTTTCTATCTAGTACATTAATGGAATAATCTAGTTGTTTTGTCAGAAAATACCACATTCTTCTTAGTCTGTAGTTATTTTATCGTTAGTTTTGTCATATTCCCTATCAATTTGTCTGAATATTAAAATTATTATATAGCGATACTTTGTTACGGTAAAGTTGAACAATCATATAATTTTCTTTATTTTCAAAATATTCAATCAATAACTTTATTCTTCTATAATGAAAATCTGACATATTTTTCGACATATCCGTCATCAGAATCAGCTAAATTCTTATTGCTTCCACTGATTCCTAAAATTTTCATTTTGAAAAAACCTAGGCACTATATTTTTCGATAATAAATATTTTTAATGATTAATTTTTTACTATTAGCTTTTTCGATTCTTCTTTCTTTTGAAACTCATTCGAATTTGTTACATTTTTTTATACATAATAGTTCTGAAAAATCATATTATCGGGAAGCATAATAGTTGAAATAAGCTCTAGCTGGTGGTACCTTTTTAGACAAACAATATAATTTTCAATGAAAGAAGGCTTGGTTATGAAGGATTTATTTACTCCTTTTTCATATAAAGGACTAGAATTAAAAAACCGTGTTGTAATGCCTCCAATGTGTCAATATTCAGTGGAGAAAAAGGACGGAATCGCAACAGATTGGCACTATGTTCACTATGTAAGTCGTGCAATCGGTGGTGCTGGGTTAATCATTATTGAAATGACAGATGTAGAACCGGACGGTCGCATTACAGATAACGATTTAGGTTTATGGTCTGACGAGCATATTGCTCCACTAAAACGAATTGTTGATGCTTGTCATCAATACGGTGCAAAAGTGGGTATCCAAATTGCTCATGCTGGCAGAAAGGCAGAAGATGCACCACAGCCAGTCTCTGCATCAGCTATTCCATTTGATGATAAATCGAAAACACCAAGAGAATTAACTACTGCAGAAATTGAAGAAATGGTAGAAAAATTCCGCAAAGCGACTGTTCGTGCGATTAAAGCTGGTTTTGATACAATCGAGTTGCATGGGGCTCATGGGTACTTAATTCATCAGTTCCAGTCTGCATACACTAACAAGCGTGAAGATGAATATGGCCAAGATTTAACGAAGTTTGGTGTGGAAATCATTAAAGCAGTTAAAGAAGAAATGCCAGCTGATATGCCGTTAATCATGCGAGTTTCTGGAAAAGAGTACGTTGAAGGCGGATATGATATTGAAGAAAGTGTTGCATTTTCTAAAAAATATGAAGAAGCTGGCGTAGATATTTTCCATGTTAGTGCAGGTGGAGAAGGTCCAATTGCTGCAGCGGGACGACCTGGCACACACGTTGCCTATCAGGTTCCTTTAGCTCGTGCCTTTAAACAAGAGTTAAGTGTACCAGTTATCGCTGTTGGAAGATTGGACTCAGCAGAATTAGCAAACTCTGTCATTGGCAATGAAGATGCTGATCTTGTTGCAGTGGGAAGAGGCATGCTTCGTAATCCATATTGGACAATTGAAGCTGCTGCACAGCTACGCAAAGAAACAGAAATGCCTAAGCAATATGCTGTTGCATTTCCAAAAAGATAATTAATTAGTGTACTCTTGCCAAAAGATAAAGTGCCAAAAAGCGTTCATGCAAGCGGCACTTTTTCCTTTGGCAATCGTTTACCGAACCGACACCGTCATCCCCCTATTATTGTTCGTCTTTTACCATGACTTCCCCTAAGGTTGTTGAATAGATATAGGCCAATCTTTTCGCCATTTCCTCTGGTGTACTTTGAAAATCTGTTTTTATCCAATAAATAAATAATCCTAAAAGCGCATATGTTTCATACAAATTTAATGCCTCTATATCAAACGATATTTCTTCTTTTAAAACTAAGTCTCTACGACTGATATTCGCAATGGTTTCACAAAAAATATTTTGAGAACCAGGGATAACTTCGCCCATTAGCATTAATGAGAAAACAAAGGAATTATCATAGATAAATTTAAATATGGCAATATTACGAGATGGATCCGATAGCGAGAAAGTCTTTTTACCAGCAAAACTCTGTTTATAATTCATGGTCAATTGCTCTAAATAATCTCGAAAAATATCTTCCAATAACTGTGTACTACTTTCATAATGAGAATAAAATGTTACTCTATTACAGTTTGCTGATTTTGCTATTTCCGTAATGGATATATCCTTAAAATCCTTTTCCTTTACTAATTCAAGCATAGCCCTCTTCAAATTATTGCGTGTTCTCACAATTCTCCGATCAGCTTTTGTCACTATTTATTACCACCCTACAATTTTTTTAAATTATACCATACCAATTTCGGAGTATCTCTTTTAATTATAGTTAAAACTATTAATAGCGTATTATCTTTGACAATACTATAAATTTCTGTTAATTTACATATGTAGTTTAAATGTTTTGCTATGTTACCATCGTTTTTCTTTGCTGCTGATTTTTTAATAGATTGTTGTTTTCCTTAGAAAAATAGATATCCAAAATGATTGGGAGACTAAATAAACGAAGTATCCTGTGGTATTAGCGGAAATAAAGTACTACCTCCACAGAAGCAAGTTTATTCAGACTCCGTTAAACAACAATCCATACAGAAACAGCCTTCTTAAACCAAATTTATCACTTTAGGAGGAATTATTATGTCTCGATTGGAAGGAAAAATTGCTATTATCACTGGGGCAGCTCAAGGAATGGGAGCTTCTCACGCCCGTCGCTTTATTAAGGAGGGGGCAAAAGTTATTTTGACCGACCTAAATGAAGAAAAAGGACAAGCATTAGCTATGGAATTAGGTGAAAACGCTTTATTCATTAAACAGGACGTTACAAAAGCAGAGGAGTGGGAATCAGTAATTGCAGTAGCAGAAGAAAAATTTGGTTCTGTGAATGTTTTAGTAAATAATGCTGGAATTACAGCTGCTAAATCAATCTTGCAAATGACAGAGAGTGATTATCGTCGAATTGTCGATATTAACCAAGTATCTGTTTTTCTCGGTATAAAAGCCGTAATCCCTTCTATGCAACAGGCTGGTGGTGGGTCGATTATTAATATTTCTTCTATCAACGGAATAGTCGGTGGAGCAGTAGGATATACAGATACCAAGTTTGCTGTTCGAGGAATTACAAAAGCTGCTGCAGTAGAATGCACTCATTATGGGATTCGCGTAAATTCCGTACATCCTGGAGTTATTGCGACACCAATGGTTATTCAAGAAGATACGAAAGCTGCTGTAGAAGAATTTTCGAAGCATATACCATTAAAGAGAGTTGCGCAACCAGAAGAAGTAACCAATATAGTCCTATACCTAGCATCTGATGAATCTAGTTACTCAACAGGTTCAGAGTTTATTGTTGATGGTGGCTTGACAGCAATATAAGTAATTTAATATAAGGGACGGGACTAGGTAACAGGAGAACCGTCCCTCTGCATTACATGCCTGTCTTATACTTTTTTTCACTCGAAGATGTATTTTTTGTATCATGTTTCGCCTTTTCTTCTTGAAGTTCTTCTTTTAAATCTTCCATAGGAATTGGATCAACTGTTTGTTCTATTTCAAATTTATCAAATAAGCTTTCATTCTCAGTGGGATATTGCTCTGGATTATCCATATTCATCTGTTTCTTATTCGAAGTGGTCTTTCCTTTGTCTTCAGCCATTCACGATCACCTCCATACTATTATTTATACCCGATTTTAAGCAAAGTACTCGAGGGGACGATTTTTCTGTTTCCTTTACTAAGTCACAAAAATAAGAAAACAGGAAGGTTCATCCCCCTGCTAGTGGTTCACTAGATTTAAAGCAGTTTCTACTGTATTTATATCCATTTGTGCTTGTTTTTCTGGATGGTAATAGCCTTTATTAATCATATAAGTTGAAATTTGCTCATGAAGTGTATTGGCTTCCTCCAATTGCTGTTTTAATTTCTATTGTTCTTTATTAGATATAATTTTATCCTTCTCAATGCAACATTTAGTAATACCATTAATCCCCTATTTCGTTAAAATTACTATTAAGTTATAATAATTATTATAAAAGGAGGCTAAATAATGGCTAAACAAGCACTTATCAATAAACAAAAACGTACTGCTAAATATAAAGTACAAGAATATACACGATGCGAACAATGCGGAAGACCTCATTCTGTATACCGCAAATTTAAACTATGCCGCATTTGCTTAAGAGAATTAGCCTACAAAGGCCAAATTCCTGGACTAAAAAAAGCAAGCTGGTAATAAGCATGGGAAACAGAGGACGGTTCTTCTACTTCCCTTTCGTGGTACTCTCTAAAAAAGATACGGTAGAACCGTCCCTTCACTTCCCTCCTCTTTACTTTTCCTTTCTTACTGCCCATCCAAAAATAATTTCTATTATCCCAAAGATAAGATAAACTGGCTGCATCCAACTTATCAAGCCCATCCAATATACTTGTGCAGAAATCCAAATTATCATGGTAATCCCTAAAACAATCGTTACTATTCCGGATAACTCATGCCTTTTGAAAGATAAAATAGCGCCAAAGAAACTACCAATTCCATTAATTAAAAATAATATAATTCCTGGAAACCAAAAACTGTGAAATGGAGAATCCTCTAACAGCTCAACCGACATTCCTAACGCACTACCATTAGGCTGGGAAACTAATCCTATGCCAGCAGCCACAGCTCCAATTCCTATAAACACTAATAATGAGCCAATCCAATTATAAAATCCATTTCTTTTATTCCTCATCTTTCCACATCTCTTTCTATCTCAAATTGATGTTTATCCATTCGAAGAAAAAAGCCTCTTTCCTTTATTCTACTAAGGACAGGACAAAATAAATTTGTACTTTGTGTGAAATAGGAAGACGTAGAATTGTTCCCAAGATTCCAAAAAACTAGGTAAGATAATCTGACAACTTCATTGCAAATTTTCTGAATAATATTATTATTAAGTGCATACCATTGATTATAATCAATTACAAAAATATTAAATAATGATTATAACGAATTACCAAAGGAGAATGATGATGGTTTCTATTAATCGTGAATCGAATCTTCCACTTTATAAGCAGGTGAAAAAGCTTATATATGAGGATATCAGAAAGCATATGGAGGAAGGTGATGTTTTACCTGTTGAGTCTAAATTAGAGAAAATTTATCATGTCAGCAGAATTACTATTAGAAAGGCAATTGATGAATTAGCTTCAGAAGGCATCGTTGAAAAAGTTCAAGGAAAAGGTACTTTTGTTCGTTCAAGAAAGATTATACAAGAAGCAAGCAGCATCACTAGCTGGACAGAAGAAATGAAACAAAAGGGCAAAAAAACGGAAACAACACAACTTAATATCTTTGAGGTCTTCCCTTCGAAGAAACTTGCTAAGAAATTACAATTAACATCCGGAGAAAAAATTATTGGTATTGAAAGATTAAGAGTAGTAGACGGAGAACCTATTGCAATTATGTATAACTACTTACGTGAAAAGTTCATACCTGGATTTTTAGAAAATGGATTAACAAAAGAATCATTATATGAAGAATTAGAAGAAAACTACAACATCCTATTAGAAGAAGCAAACGAGCAAATCAGAGCAAGAATTGCTGTCGATGCCGAAGCATCTAAATTACAAATACCTCCTGATTCTGCTGTATTGCATATTACAAGAACGTCTTTTCTACCTGATGGAACCCCATTTGAAATGGTTGAACTAGTCAGCAGGTCAGATAAGTATGAATACCATATCAAAGTAACTGGTAGAAATAAAAATAAAGTGTATTAAGGAGGGATACGTTATGACCTTACTTTCTAAAGAATCGATAGCTCTCAATATAGAGGTTAATAGCCCAGAAGAAGCCATTTCAGTAAGTGGTGACTTATTAATGAAGGCCGGAGTGATAAGAAAAGAATATATTGATGCAATGGTTGATGGTTTTAAAAAAGTTGGACCCTATATTGTTGTAGCTCCAGGCATCGCTATTCCTCATGCACGACCAGAATATGGTGCGTTAGAATCTGGATTTTCCATAGTCAGACTTAAAACTCCCATTAAATTTGGACATAAAATGAATGACCCTGTTCAACTTGTTTGTGCAATGGCTAGTAATGATAATAACGGGCATATTGAAATGCTGCGAATGCTTTCTAGTATTCTCGGTGATTCAAGCAAATTAGCAAAAATATTGACAGCTAAGGATATTTCAGAAGTATATCACAACATTTCAAATTAGGGAGGAAAAAACTATGTATATTGTCAGTGTATGTGGAATGGGATTCGGAACAAGTTTAATGTTACTTATGGATATTCAATCAATCGCAAAGGATTTTGGCTATGAAGTAGATGGAGAAGCAACAGATTTAGGTAGTGCAAAAGGAAAAAAATGCGATTTCATGGTAGCCTCTAGTGAAATTGCCGCTGAACTAAGTGATCAAGACGTGCCAATTATTTCTATTAATAATTTACTAGATAAACAGGAATTAAAGCAGAAAGTACTTCCATTAATAGAATCGATTGCTAAGGAGGAAAGTAAATGATCGATTTTTTGGTTTCTATATTAAGTAACCCAGCCATTATTCTTGGAATCATTGCCGCAGTAGGTTTAATCGCATTAAGGAAGAGCACTTCAGATATTATTAAAGGTACTCTTAAAACACTATTTGGCTTTCTTATTCTACAGCAGGGTTCAAATATTATAGTAAATTCGCTTGTTCCCTTTAGCACGATGTTTACAGAAGCATTCGGATTAACAGGAATAGTTGCTGAAGATAACTCTCTTGTTGCAGCTGTTCAGACTGTGCTTGGAAAAGAAACAGCATTAATTCTAATATTTTCTTTCCTAATAAATATCGTCATTGCTCGATTTACTAAGTATAAATATATTTTTCTTACCGGTCACATGATGTTTTCTTTTGCTGGGACAATGGCTATTGTTTTCAATCAGATGGGCGTATCAAGCTTTTGGACGATCGTAATAGGTTCAGTCATCCAAGGGATATCTATGGTTATTTTCCCAGCCATCTCTCAACCTTTTGTTCGAAAAATAACTGGAAATGATAACGTTGCTTTCGGGTTTTGGGGAAGCTCCTGGATTTCTTTATCAGGATGGATTGGTGGGAAACTTGGCAATAAGGAAAAATCCTCTGAAAGTATGAAAGTACCAAAATCAATAGATTTTCTTAAAGATATGAGCATATTGATGGGACTAATCATGATTATTGTTTATGTAGTTACTGCTATATTTGTAGATCCAAAAGTCATGGCAGAAATTTCTGGTGGAGAAAACCCATTTCAATTCGCTATTTTTCAAGCTTTAGGCTTTGTGGTCGGAATACTAATCTTACTTCAAGGTGTTAGGATGTTTTTAGGAGAAATTGTCCCCGCTTTTAAAGGAATTGGGGAAAAAATTGTTCCAGGAGCTAAACCTGCATTAGATGTTCCTATTTTCTTTTCTTTTGCTCCAATTGCAGTAACTCTTGGCTTTCTATCTGCATTAGTCGGTGGATTAATTGTAACCTTTATATCTAGTTTATTGCCGGTGGTAGTTTTGCCATCTGTAATCGGCCTTTTCTTTATGGGCGGAGCTGCTGGTGTTTTTGGTAATGCCACTGGAGGAAGACGTGGAGCAATTATTAGCGGATTCGTTCTCGGTTTTTCGTGGTCCTTATTAGTTGCCTTAGCTTATCCATTAGTTGATGTTACTCAATATGGAGTTCAAGGACTCTGGTTTGCTTCCCCTGATGCTATTTTGGTAGTGATTATTATTCGATTAATCGGAATGTTATTCGGAATTCATATTTAAGATAGGAGAGAATTATTGATGAAAAAAATTAGAACCGTTTTAGGAGATATTTTGGCTGAAGAATTAGGATTTACATATAGTCACGAACATCTATGGACAAATCCCCCTGCTAATCAAAAAGATCGAGACTTAGAATTAACCGATTATGAAGCAAGCGTTAGTGAACTATGGCGTTTTAAACACGCTGGAGGAAATGCATTAGTTGATGCCACGACATTAGACTATGGTAGAAATGCTAGCCAATTAAAGCGAATGTCCCTTGAAACAAATGTTCATGTCATTGCAACTACTGGTTTTAATAAATATATTTATTTTCCACAATGGGTCAATTCCTTAACAATAAAAGAAATCACCCAAAAATTAGTGAGAGATGTTACGCAAGGAATGGATGGCACAGAGGCGAAAGCAGGTTTTCTTAAAGCAGGTTCTTGGAATCAACTCATTCATCCATTAGAAGAAAAAGTGACACGTGCTGTCGCAAGAGCACAGCTAGAAACTGGTGCCCCTATTTGGTTACACACAGAGGCTGGAACAATGGGATTAGAATTGCTGGATATCTTGGCTGAAGAAGGCGTTGATTTATCCAAAGTTGCTGTAGGACATAGTGATAGAAACGCCGATCCATATTATCATCTTAAACTGGCAGAACGAGGAGCGTTCGTTCAATTCGATGGTACTAGTAAAATAAAGTATTACCCCGACTCAACAAGAGTCATGTTAATCAAGAATATGTTGGAACACGATTTCGGAAAACAACTGCTAATATCTGGGGACATGGGAAGAAAAGCTTATCTACATGCCTACGGAGGAGGTCCTGGATTCGAGTATATCCTAAAAAAATTCATCCCCCGATTATTAGAAGAAGGGATAAAGAAGGAAGAAATAGATACTATCTTTATTCAAAATCCAGCTAATTGGCTTGCACAATTCTAGGAGGGAAAACACTTGGAAAAGGGAAGTATAATGGCGATATTAAGAGACATTGATTATACTGCGGCGGCAGATATAGTCGAGACGTTGATGCTAAATGGTATTAATTCTTTAGAAGTTTCTCTTAGCAATGAAGAAAAGGGATTACAAACACTCATTAAGCTCCACGAAGAATATGGGCGTCACATTAGAATCGGAGCTGGTACGGTTACATCAAAAAAACAAATTAATCTATTATCCGATTTAAAAATACCATTTATTATAACTCCTGGTTGGGATAAAGAACTAGTACAATATGCTTTAGATAATAAATCACAGGTAATTCCAGGGGTATATTCTCCTGGAGAAATTATGCAAGCACTCTCATTAGGGATAGAGGAAATAAAGCTTTTTCCCATTGAAGATTTTCCTGTAACTTATATTAAGAACCTATTCGGTCCCTTTCCACACATGAACATAGTAGGGGTTGGAGGAATTTCCACAGAGAATATTCAATCTTATTTTGATGCAGGTGTCCATGCCTTTGCAATCGGAAGTGACCTAGTTCCAAGAGGTGCGACTAATTCAAAAGAAAGCTTAAACAATATTTCATTACAAGCAAAAAAATATTCACAAATATTAAAGGTGGTATAAAATGACTTCTAAACAATTAGCTTATATGACTAGAGACGAAGTCACAAAGGCAATCCAAGAATTCCCAGTAGCTATCCTTCCATTAGGAGCTACGGAACAGCATGGACACCATCTCCCTTTAGGAGTTGACTCCCTATTAGCCGATCACTTATCAAATAAACTATCAGAAAAGACAAATGCACTGGTTTTACCAACTCTTCCTTTTGGCTATTCATGGGTATGGAGAGATATTCCAGGGACAGTATCTATCGAACAACACATTCTGGAAGATATTATTAAAAATGTTGCACATAGCGTTTCTAGATATGGAGTTAAACTATTAGTCTTAGTAAGCGGACATGATTCAAACAAATCGAGTATGAAATATGCAACCCGCGAGTTGATGGATGAATTAGATATGCCCGTTATCTATTTGTTCTATCCAAACTTAGAAAAAATACTAGATGAACATTGCGATTCTCCCACTTGGCATGGCATGATTCACGCATGTGAATTTGAAACCTCTTTAATGTTAGCAACTAATGAACATTTAGTACAAATGGATAAAGCCGTTAGAGAATATCCTGAAAAGTCTCCCCTCTATGGTAAATCTACTTTATCATTAGGTAGTATAAGTAAAAGTGGAGTATATGGAGATGCCACTTTGGCTACTAGAGACAAGGGGAGAAAGATGCTCGAAGCATTTATAGAAGAAATGACAGATATAATAAACCTTGCTTTTCGAGAATTAGTAGAGGGCAAATAAAAAGATAAAGAGCCAAGAAGATTTTATTCGTAACCTTCTTAGTTCTTTATCTTTTTTTAATCTGGGTTTTATAGATTGGTAATTTATAATTCAAATTGAGAATATATAAATTCAGATTTCCTACTTACCATCTAATCATTTTTCCGTCATTAATGACAGGATACCCATTTGTTGGGAGATTTAGCAACGATTCTACTTGAGATGACTATTTTTTCTTATCATTTCTATTATTCAAATGATAATGAGTGAAACATAGACAGTTCATCACTTTCACGTCTTCTTTCTTCTCCATTCTAGAATTTACTATAGAAAAATAAGTTTAACTTACTTCAAAACGTCTATATAAAAGAAAAAAAGGAGGCGTTACTTGTTATGGTTAAAAGTGAGGATTTAAAAAACAAAACGGTGGATCGTGATTTTAAAATAACAGAAGAGCAGAAAGAGAAGCAGCAGGAAAAGAAAAAAGAGGAAAAAGAAGATAAATAATATAAAAGGGTACTGACTCTAACAGATAAGTCAGTACCCTTTCCATTATATGAAACAATCTAGATATGTTTAAACTTACTTTCCCTCTACTACTTCTCTCAATATTTCATAAGAGCGTTTCTGTTTTTCCTCGTCAAAAATATAAGAAACGGCCATAATTTCATCCACATTAAATCGTTCTTGGAATGCTGTAAGCTGTTTGCGAACAGAATCTTTACTTCCTAAAAGAGTCACACTGGACATCGATTTTGCCATTTCTTCCTCCTGTGAGTTCCAAAGACCATCTAAACTTTCCACTGGTGGCTGAAGGGGCATTTGCGTACCACGCACTACATTAAGGAAAAATTGATGAGTAGATGTCTGTAAAACCGCAGCTTCTTCATCGGTTTCAGCAGCAATTAAATTCAAGCAAACCATCATATATGGTTTGTCCAAATATTTTGAAGGCTTGAAGCGCTCACGATAAATCTTAATAGCATCTGCCATATATCTTGGTGCAAAGTGAGATGCAAAAACATAAGGTAATCCCAAGCTCGCCGCTAAATAAGCCGAATCAGTGGAGGAACCAAGAATATAAATTGGTACATTCGTTCCAACGCCTGGATGTGCTTTTACATATCCTTGTTCTTCTTCAGGTCCAAAGTACGTAAGAAGTGCATTAACATCCTCTGGGAATGTATAAACAGAATCCTTTTGCGATCTTCTTAATGCACTTGCAGTTAGCATATCGGTTCCAGGAGCTCTGCCAAGTCCTAAATCAACACGATTTGGATAAATCGTTGCCATTGTTCCAAATTGTTCTGCAACAACTAATGGAGAATGGTTAGGTAGCATCACTCCCCCAGATCCTACAATAATGCTATTAGTATGTTCAAGTGTATGCTTAATTAAAATGGCCGTCGCCGAACTGACAAGTGTAGAAGTGTTGTGATGCTCAGCTATCCAATATCGTTTATAACCCATTTTCTCGGTTGCTTGAGCTAAATCTACCATGGATTCAATTGCTTCTTTAGACGTTTGTCCCTCGCGAATTGGAGCAAGGTTTAGTACAGATAAAGGTATATTTAAATTTGCCATTCTGCAAGATCCTTTCTTGTTTGATTCATCTTTATCATACCAATTGATATCATGGAAACAAACTTATCTGCTTGAAGAAAGGCAGAAGAGAGTTCAGCATCACATTTTTCTATGAAAAGCTACGTACACCAGGTGAGCCTTTACATATAGGATGCTCTCTCTTCTATTCTTCTAATACAACTCCGTTCAATATAACAACAAGAAAAAGGAAGCAAAAGAATTGCTCCCTTCTGCTTCCCTTTACAACATATACTGCTTCTCAAAATAATGCTGATATTCCCCGCTAATAATTTGCTCCCACCATTCTTTGTTGTCCAAATACCATTGGATGGTTTGGGCTATTCCAGATTCGAAGGTATAGGTCGGTTTCCAGCCTAATGCTTCAAGTTTAGTTGGATCAATTGCGTAACGCTTGTCATGACCTAAGCGATCGGTTACGAATTCGATTAAGTCTTCTGACTTGCCTAGGGTGCTAATGATGGTCTTTACAACTTCTAGGTTTGTGCGCTCGTTATGCCCACCCACATTGTACACATCGCCATCTACCCCTTCATGAAGCACTAAATCAATCGCTGCACAGTGATCCAGTACGTGCAACCAGTCACGAATGTTCTTTCCGTCTCCATAAACAGGAATCTTTTGATCATTTAGAACGCGTGAGATCGTTAAGGGAATTAACTTTTCTGGGAAATGATAGGGTCCATAGTTATTCGAACAACGTGTAATATTGATTGGCAAGCCAAATGTTTCATGGTATGCACGAACAAGCATATCAGAAGATGCTTTACTTGCACTATATGGACTATTTGGCTGTAATGGCGTATCTTCTGTGAAGAAAGTTGTTGGATCAAAATCTAATTCTCCATACACTTCGTCTGTCGATACATGAACAAATTTCGTTACACCGATTGCCTTTGATGCATCTAATAATACTTGCGTACCGAGCACATTTGTCACAACAAAGATTTCCGGATCTGTAATCGAACGATCCACATGGCTCTCTGCTGCAAAATGGGTCACATAATCAAACTGTTCTTTTTCAAAAAGAGCTGTTATTGCGTCTCGATCGGCAATATCAGCCTTTACGAAATGATAGTTATCCTTCTTTTCGATTTCCTTATGCTTCGTTAAATCACCTGCATAGGTTAATAAATCTACATTATAAATATCGTAATCTGGATATTTGTTCACCATATATTGCACAAAGTTTCCGCCGATAAAGCCTGCGCCACCTGTTACTAACACTTTCTTTCTTGCCACCTTAGTTCACCTCTTCTTGTAATTCAGCGATATATCGCGTTAATGCATCCTGCCATGCAGGAAGACGGGGAAAGCCATTCTTCTCTAGCTTATCTTTTGACATGCGGGAATTCTTTGGTCGAACAGCTTTAGTCGGATATTGTTCCGTTGTAATACTATTTACTTTCACCTTTTTTCCTGCCACTTGAAAAATCTCTTTCGCAAAGTCAGCCCATGTAGTAAATCCTTCGTTCGATGCATGATAAACTCCGTACTTCTCTGTTTTTACCATATCTAACAAAAGCTTCGCTAAATCAAAGGTGTACGTAGGCGAGCCATATTGATCCCCTACTACATTTAATTCGTCTCTTGTTTCAGCCAGACGAAGCATTGTTTTAATAAAGTTATTGCCATTTATGCCAAATACCCAAGAAATACGAACAATAAAGTACTTGTCCAATAGGGACTGAACAGCTTTTTCCCCTTCATACTTTGTTAATCCATAGTAACCAACAGGATTCGCTGCATCTTCTTCCGTAAAGGGCTCTGTGCCTGTGCCTTCAAACACATAGTCTGTACTAATATAAATGAATTTAGCATCCACACTCTTAGCCGCAGCTGCCAAGTACTTTGTTCCATTCACATTGACATCCAAACAAGTTTCTTTATCGTCCTCTGCGTTATCCACCGCCGTATAAGCAGCACAATGAATAATCGCATCTGGCTCCACGTTATGTACATAGCTTTTCACTTGTTCTTCTTGCGTAATATCCAGTTCCTTGTGACCAACACCAATTATTTCAAATCCGCGCTTTTTTCCTTCTAAAACAACATCATAGCCTAATTGCCCAGAATACCCTGTCACTAAAATCTTCATTTAGTCTCACCAAATATAAAATTATGTTCAGCCTCTTCCAGCAATGGAGCTTTTTCATCTTTCTCGGAAAGAACAGGTGTTATGTCTAATGGCCATTCAATGCCAATAGCAGGATCATTCCAAAGGATGCCTCGATCACAATCAGGAGCATATAGATTGTCCACTTTATACTGCACTTCCACATCGTCCGTAATCGTCATAAATCCATGAGCGAACCCTTGTGGGATTAATAGCTGCTTTTTATTTTCGGCAGTAAGTTCGATTCCAAACCATTTGCCGAAAGTTGGACTACTTTTGCGAATATCTACTGCCACATCATAAATAGCCCCTTTTGTACAACGGACTAATTTTGTTTGTGCCTTCGGGTTTAATTGATAATGCAAGCCTCGAAGTGTTCCCTTCGTTGCCGAAAAGGATTGATTATCCTGTACAAATGAAATATCGATGCCTGCTTTATGGAAGCTCTCTTCATTGTATGTTTCCATAAACCAACCACGATGGTCTCCGAATACTTTTGGTTCGACTACTTTTAGCCCTTCGATAAATGTTTCTGTTATTTGCATGGTAAAGCACCTCAAATCTAGCTAATATTTAATATCGCCTTTTGCCACTTTTAATAAATATTGTCCATACCCTGTTTTGGAGTAGAGATTTCCTTGTTCGATCAGGGAATCATTCGTAATCCAGCCATTAATATAGCCAATTTCTTCTGGTGCAGCAATTTTAATCCCTTGGTGATCTTCAATGGTCCGAACAAAATTGGATGCCTCTAATAAACTTTGATGCGTTCCAGTATCCAACCATGTGAAGCCTCTGCCTAATAGCTCTACTTCTAATTCTTCTAATTTCAAGTACGCTTCATTAATGGAAGTAATCTCTAACTCCCCACGATGAGAAGCCTCCACATTTTTCGCAATCTCCACAACACGATTATCATAAAAATATAAGCCTGTTATCGCGTAATTAGACTTAGGAGCTTCCGGTTTTTCTTCCACGCTCAAGACTTTTCCATCTGCATTAAATTCCACTACTCCAAAACGCTCTGGATCCTGTACATGGTAGCCAAATACCGTTGCCCCTCTCTCCTTTTGAGCAGCACGTTGCAGAAGTTTTCTCATTCCACTACCATAATAGATATTGTCCCCTAAGATCATCGCAACAGAATCATCCCCGATGAACTCTTCGCCAATAATAAAAGCCTGCACTAATCCCTCTGGTTTTGGTTGCACTTTATATTGTAAGGTAATCCCAAATTGAGAACCATCGCCAAGTAGTGCTTCAAATCGAGGTGTATCCTCTGGGGTAGAAATAATTAAAATGTCTTTGATTCCCGCTAACATTAAAGTAGAAAGTGGATAATAAATCATTGGCTTATCATTAATAGGTAATAACTGTTTACTTGTCACTAAAGTAAGTGGATAGAGCCTTGTTCCACTACCGCCAGCTAGTATAATTCCTTTCATTTAAGAAATTCTCCTTTTCTTTTAAGCATGCAATTTATTTTACCCTAAATATATGACAACTTATATAAATGTAATCAAAATATAATGTTTAACTTGTAAATATAGATAAAAGTTGAAATACTACATATAAAAAAGTAGCAATAATGATAGAAAAAGTCAAAAATCTTACTAGATTTTCAACTTTTTTCTAAGCAAAATAGTATCGTTTGCTTAAATGTTTTATATTGGGACAAACTTACGAGATTGAAGCTTTAAAATTCATGAATAAAACAAAGATTGGGAACAAATAAGACTCCTTCTGGAAACGAAGTTTGTCTTTCTATTACAATTGATAGTAATGGTAGAAATTGCAAAGAAATAGTATTATACTATTTCTTGATTTATATATTAACAAAAAGCAAAAATAAAAAGTTCCTAAAACATTGTAAAATAGATGAAACCTACTACTAGTTAAAAGTATGGTATGATATTTCTTATTGACTAAGGAAACAAGGTATGTGGAGGGTTAAAAATTGAAGGTAACAATAGCAATTCCAATCTATAATGCTGCTAGACATTTAAATGTTACATTGGATTCATTAATGAACCAAACAATGGACTCCAGCGATTTTGAAATTATTTGTGTAAATGATCGCTCAACAGATAAAAGTATAGAGGTTATCAATGAATATAAAAAGAAAATGAGTAATTTAATCTTGATTGACCGGGAGGAAAACTCAGGTGGCCCAATGATTCCTCGAAATGATGCGATTGAAGCAGCAAGAGGAGAGTATATTTTATTTTTAGATAATGATGATTTTCTTGGTGAAGAAACATTAGAAAGGTTTTATCGTGCTGCAACAGAACATAAATCAGATGTCATTTATGGAAAATATGTAGGCGTAAATGGTCGTGGAGTGCCTAAATCTATGTTTAAGAAAGGCAATAGATTTCATGCAGATATTATAGAAGATAATTTAGTGTATAGTCTAGCTCCACATAAGATGTTCAACTTACAGTTTGTTAAGGAGAATGGCTTCCGATTCCATCCAAAAGCTGTAGTAGGAGAAGATCAATTATTTGTAATGCAATGCTATATTAATGCAAAAGTAATAACGGTATTATCAGACTATGATTACTATTATGTAGTAGCTAGAGGAAATGAAAATTTAAGCTTAAAATACTTTCCTGCAAATGAATTCTTCTTTTCCTTTAATAGAATTATGGAATTCCTTGAGAACAGTAGCTTGAACGCTCTTTATAAAAGAGAGCTAAAAATCGCCTTTTTAAATCGCTTTTTACATGCAAGTAGATTAAAGGGGCATTTACTTTCTGGATTGCTAAATAAAGAACAAAAGATAGATTGGTTAAATGAAACTAAATTATTTATTGATAACCATGTGGAAGATGATATTATTTCATCTATGCATTCGAGATTCCAATATTTATTAAGGGTAGCGAAGGAAAATAATGTAGATAAATTATTAGCTCTTCATGAACAAATTAACAAAGTAACTGCAAATGATGTGACTAAAATAGAAAATGGTTTTATCTATGCAAGATTACGTAAAATCAGCAAAGAAGTTGCATTTAATGAAGAACATGTAGTAAACCAATTTAACACCTCTGATGTGTATATTAATGACATGGAATTTGATGATAAGACATTTACAATTAATGGCCAAATGACACAAAGCCTATTAATTAATCAAGACGTAAAATATGAACTTCGCATGGTTCACAGGGCTACAGGATTAGAAGTACATCATAAGAATCAATCTCCAGAAGTGCAAAATATGTTTACTTTTTTGGTGAATTATCAAGAAATACTTTTTGATGAAGGGCTTGTGGGTACATGGGATCTTTTTGTAGAAGCATCCATTAATGGTTATGTGAAAAGAAGAAGACTTGGCTCATCAAGGGCGGAGTATCTAAAAGAACATGATATCATTACCTCTTTACAATCATTCGGAAAGGTATACTCTATTCAACCGTTTTATACAAATCCTCGTAACAATATTTCTTTAGAGGTAGTACTCGAGGAAACAAAATAGTAATGAGAAAGGGAGTATATAGATGAAAAAAGTAAAAACATTAGAAAATGTGACAACATATGCTCGTCCTTCTGTTAATGCCATAAAGGTAAACCACTATGAAAAAGCAGGGGTAGAGTTAACAGTTTGGCCAAGCATTAAAGGTTGGTTTGAATTACGTCCAGTAGATTTTGATGGTATAATGAATACAGAATTCATTCAAAAAAAAGATATAACTAAATAAAGATAACAAAAAATACCACATTTTGTTTTGAGGCCACTGACAAACTGAGGTCATTTCTAAATAATCAGCTGGCCGCATAAAAAAAAGACGACCCTCATTAAATTTTTTGAATGTAGAGT
>NZ_JBQHVO010000069.1:0-25456 GCF_052064465.1 Niallia sp. HCP3S3_B10
AAGTAAGCAACAAGCAGCTTAAAAATTTTATAGGAGATAAAATTCTGTAAGTCTGTGTTTCTTTAAAAGCTCGAATTATGAAATTAACTCAAGTATTTGATTATTAAAAATTAAGTATATGGATTTCTATCATCCTTAAATTATATCCATTAAGATAATATATAGTGGGGAAGGGATTTAAATACCTTTACTTACTAATACTTAGTAAGACTGTTTTAATAAAATGTATTTAAATAGCTACTTCTAATAAAAAAGTGTCCCTACATAAAATGTAGAGACACTAAAATATACAATCCGTCTATGTTATAGAAGATTAAAAAGAAATACTTTTGATAATATCCCAACATGATTTTAACAATGTTATCTTACTCAATTAGCCCCATAACTTGGCCCACGAAATACTTCATTAACATGCCATTTTAAAAATGAATGATCAGGATAATAGTAAGACTGTATAGGTTCCCTGATCGCCTCACCATTATATCTCATCAACCACTCATCAAAACCATGTGTTCCATGTGCGTCCTGAGAAACAATCATTTTCCGTTCTGGAGAAAGTGTAAATACGCCCCTGTCAAATAATTTATGATGCAAGGAGCATAAGGCTATTCCATTTTCCTCAGTATCTGGTCCACCTGCTTGATGCCATTTGATATGAGCAGCCTCAACACCAACTAATGTATGTGCTAATCTGACATTAAATCCACAAATGGCACAGCTATACCCATATGCTCTGAGGATTTTTTCTCTAAATTTAGGATCTCTTTTCTTTCTTGTAAAGTACGAAAAGTCTAGTCCTACAGATGCCAAAATGTCCTCATGAATGGTGTCAGGAAAGTGATCCTCCAATATTAATTGTGATATATCCTGAATAAGACTTGGATTCGAAAGTAATAAATCAAAGACTTCAGGGGTGAACCCTGCTGACACATTAGCATCCAATAATTGACGATTATTCGGACTCTTTTCATTCACTTCTTTATCTAGGGCCCAAATTCCATCTCTCTTTAAACGAATAAATGGCTCTTCTGGGTGATAAGACTTTCGGATAGGACCAAATTCTTTTAGTAATTCTGTTAACCTCTCCTTTGTAACCTCATATCTTATAAATCTTTCCTTCTTAGCTTGAAGTTGTCCTAATGCATACAAAATCAATAAAGGTTTATGTGGGGCGCGCTGATCACCCTTTTTCCAAATTGCTAGATTATTAATTCTTTCTTTTAGTTCTGTAGAATTCATTTGACATGCCCCCACTTACCAAAAGTTTTTCTTTAAATGTAAAAGACACCAAAAAGGACACTTCTTGCTTGCTTTTTTAACTAATCAAACACATAGCTCATGTCCTTACAAAAGATAATAGTATTTATGCTGATATCTCCATACTTGAAAGATCATAATAATAACTCAAATATTTCAAAAAGACTTCCTTTAATTCCTCTTTCTCTAACATAGGAGACATAATAACCGGGTAACTTTTATTAAATTCGAAGATAACCCGTCTGCCCACGCGTTCATCTTTTCCTAAATCATTCCGACCAGTAATTTTTGCTTTCATTACTTTAGAAAGATTTAATTCATCAATAATGTCTAAAATATTTTTTAGAAATTGATCGTTTCGAAAGATCTCATACTTAATAATGTAATTATATAAGTCCAAATTTTCTACTATTAGACTATAATAACGGCGGCGTTCCTCTTCACCATTTATAAGATCATTTATATACTGTGCACCAAGAACACATTTATAAATATAGTTTTCCCAGTCAAACTTTTTCAGTATTATATTATTGAAATGATTTATCCCCTCTTTGATTTGGGGATAATTCTCTAACAAGTAGTCACGTTTCCTAGTAACTAATAAGGAATGCCAAAATAATTCTTCAAAGTGAATATCCCGGTCTGTCGTCAAATAGGAAGTACTTAAAATATGGAAGGCTTCATAAAATAGTCTTTTTCTTTCTTCTTCATTTCCGTGCGCCATATAGATTGGAAAATCCGGTGCTTCTTGAATATGCACTACATTTCCAGAGAAATATTCTTCTTTTAGGAGAATCTGGTCCTCTAAAAAGTCTTTATAGAATTGTTGATTATTTTTATAACCTTTTTCTAAAAGTCTAATTTCCATGTGAAATTAACCCCTTTACTGTAGACGTATACTTTTCAATAATACGATCTGATATCTTATACACTACTTCATCAATCGATTCCATGCTAATATCTTCAACCATTTTATTTTTCATTAAATGGTATAATTTCAGCTCTAAAGGATTGTTTGGAGGATCAATTTCCTCTAAATCCACACAACCATCTTCATCTCCGTTATTTACAATAAATTGGTGAATTGCCATGTGTAATCCAGTATAAACATAAGGGTTATTTAATGTACTACTTTTTGGTATGTCATTAAATTGAAATTCTGGGTCTTTATAATGGATGACAATGGTTTCATTTCCAAGTTCAAATTTAATATCTGATTTAAGATTAGGATCTACTTTCTTTTCAAATAGCTCAAAAGGTTTTGTACTGCTACCTTCAAACATGACAACATTTGAAAAGCCTAATATGGAATGCTTTGGTACCACTATGTCATATTTGAATTTATTATAAAAGCCACTTAAATCGTTGTTATCTTTAAAATTTATGTCTTCATTCGATTGAATATTTAACTGAATGGATGTTCTTTTACTAACCGATATTCTTGATTTAGCTATTTCAATTGATTTCTGGTTTATTCCTAATTTATAAAACTTATTATCTTTTGATTGAATTACTAATATGAGTTGAGCTTGTCCATTTTTTAGCAACCCATTAATAAACGGTGAATCTATTTCATATTCAAATTCAAAACGATAATGCTGGATATTTTCATGTAATGCAACATCTAAAATGAATTGACTTGTTACATAACTATTCGATGTATTAGTTAATACAGGGTATGGAAAGTTCGCGTCTTTTCTATAAATCATGTTACACCTCTACATAGTAAACAAATTTTAAAGATTTGTTATAGCTTTCTTTTAATTCAAGTTCCAGCTCTGCTACCCCTCTTGTAATTCGAACATTTTTTATCACATTATCTTTGATGTTATAGGTTATACCTGAATTTAGATCAACTACATTACTGTAGTTATCCTGAACCTTAAATTCATTAGGATATTCAACACCCATTCCATCTATAATGGAGAGCGAGAGATCACAAGACGTTTGACTTATTTGTTCACTTTTTGTAAAGTCAAATCTTAGTAACTCTTTATTACCAATTATGATACGTTCAACCATGTCTGGATGGGCGCTATATTTGGCAGTTCTTTGTTCTTCTATCTCCGTACTAATATCCGTGTCCTGCCTTTTTTGTCGTTTTAAAGGATCCCGTTTCTTTTTTGGTGGATTCTGTTCCTTTTTATTTCCCTTTTTTTCCCGTTTCTCTTTCGTAGGAACGTCTGTAGAGGCTTTTACTACTGGTCTACCATTAGAAATCATAACGGTCCCTAGAGTTTCAGAAAGATCCTTTTTGAATTGGGTTTCCACAACATATAAGATGTCTTTTGTGTCCATAGGGCCATCTGGGGGATTACTAGCCTTTATTGCTTCTTCGATAATCTTTGCAATTTCTTTTGATAGATTGTTAATAAAACGTTTAGCATGTTTCTTCAATAATGGATCTTTAATGTGGTCTGATGCTAACTTTGTATGCGACTCATTTTCTAATGATTTTAAATAGGCATCTTCATCTGCATTACCAATTACTACGGCATTAAATGGCTTATTTACATTTCCCGTAACCTTAAAATCTTCAATTTTCATACCAATAGTTCGAACTATTGCTACACGACCCTTTGGTATTTCTTCATCGTAACGGAAATATAGTTTAAAATGATAATCTTTTAAACCATTTGACACTACAAGATCTCTTGGAGTTTCTGATAGGTAAGTATCTACGTAAAGAGGTGTAAATTCTTTTTTTGCTTCCGTAATATCCTGATTATAATACTTGGAATTCTTTACATATTGTTCAAGTGTATATCGAGTAATTTTTTCATCATTAACAATTACTTCTAGCTTTCCTTGTAAAATGGATACAAAGAAACTATCACAAATACTTTTGATAATGTATTCCTCATTATCAAATTCTTCCCGTAAAAAAGGAATAATAATTTTTAGGCCACGCGTATTTTTTTCAAAAACACGATGAAAACTATTTTCATATGGATAAAACTTAGACTTATCGTCTGCTAAAAATTCAATATCTGAGAAATAGCCTGTAGAACGGTAGCAATGATCTTTATATACATGTTCAATTAATTGAACGGTTCCTCCTAAATGCTTATCTCCCTGCTCATCACAATTAGCAAAATACATTAAATTAATATCAGAAGCTGCATTGGAAGCTATTTTTCCAACACCATGTGAGCCTCCTCTTGAAGTCTCTACTGCTGAATCACTTTCTTCAAAGTGAACCCCCTTATTGTAAGCATAAATACCCCATGTATCACTTGGAGATCCACTTTGTCCATTTCTAGCTCCTGTTAAACCTCGCGTATTATAATCTTCAAATGAGATATATCTTACCTCTTCTTGATTAATTTTGTTCTTCATATGTTTAATCGTTTCTTGAGTATAGCTGTTACGACCTTCTAAACATAAAATCCGATCAATTACTTCATCAATACCAGGAATATCGCCCTTCTTTATACTCCCCGTCTTTATAGTTAAAATCACAGGACCATCGAAATTTAGTAACCGTCCATCCATCGCATTTTGTGTATTTTCACGAGTCAAACCTTCTACACCCATGTCATAAAATCTTTCTAGGATTTTATTAAAATTTGACTCTTCTATATTTGGAATAGGTGAGAACTTCCACCGTTTGTTTTTCACTTCTTGTTGGTTCATGCTAATCTCCTAACCTATTGTTTTTCTAGAATAGATTTTGCTTTTTGTCCGTATGAAGTTATTTATTTTGTACAGTATCATTTATAGTCTAAATGTCATATTATTACTTCAAATGCTACTCCTTCATTTTCTCAGCAAATTCCATCATGGGGTAAAGTTCAATATTTTCATATAATATAAATTTTACCTTAATAGGTGTTTTGGATCAATAAATGTTAAAAAATGTAGGTAAAAGAGGAAATATGACACAGTTCTTTTTAATAAAGATAGAAAAAATCCCCTTGATCTAATCTACGAAAAAAAACACTCATAAACGTTGAATCTTCAACGTTTATGAGTGTTTTTCATTCAAAGAAACTCTTTTTACGACGGCGGTGTAGTGGTTAGGAAAGAAATCATTCCACTCTCCCCTAATCCCATCCACATTCCCTCACTCAACAATCTCAAACCCATCAAGCATCGCACGCACTTCATCCGTCGACTTTGTGCTCATCAATTGATTTCTCAATTCACTCGCTCCTCTAAATCCTTTTACATATATCTTAAAAAAGCGATGAAGAGCTTGGAATGGACGTGGCTCTAATTCACTTGAATATTTATCATGAAGATCAAGCTGCAATCTTAGGAGATCCAAATATTCCTTGCTGCTATGCTCTTTCGGTTCTTTTTCAAAGGCAAATGGATTTTTGAAAATACCACGCCCTATCATAATTCCATCCACACCATATTGTTCGGCTAGCTTCAAGCCCTTTTGACGGTCAGGAATATCCCCATTGATTGTCAAAAGGGTATCTGGTGCAATGCGATCACGGAGCTTTTTGATTTCTGGGATGAGCTCCCAATGGGCATCTACTTGGCTCATTTCTTTTCTTGTACGCAGATGAATGGAGAGATTAGCGATATCTTGTTCCAGTATATGTGCTAACCAATCGTGCCACTCTTCTATCTCCGTATAACCAAGTCTTGTCTTCACACTTACCGGTAATCCTCCTGCTTTTGCCGCTTGGATTATTTCTGCAGCGACTTCTGGACGTAGGATAAGGCCGCTTCCCTTCCCTTTAGCTGCCACATTTGGTACAGGACAGCCCATATTAAGGTCAATCCCCTTAAATCCAAGCTCCGCCATACCAATACTCATTTGGCGAAAATATTCGGGCTTGTCCCCCCAAATATGGGCAACCATTGGCTGTTCATCTTCGGTAAAAGTTAGTCTTCCACGTACACTTTGTTTACCCTCTGGATGACAATAGCTCTCCGTATTTGTGAACTCAGTAAAAAACACATCTGGTCTCCCTGCTTTACTCACCACATGACGAAAAACAACATCTGTCACATCCTCCATTGGTGCAAGCACAAAAAATGGTCGTGGCAAGTCACGCCAAAAATTCTCTTTCATATCTATTCAAATCCTTTCAAAGGGACAAGGGGACAGACCCCTTGTCCCTAATAAGTACAAAATTCATGATTCTTTTACACTTATACCATTTTTCACTAACTTTTATCAAACTAAAGAAAATTTTAACATTATATACTATGTTAAAAATGTATGAAGTGCCTATTTAATATAGTATAGATGGCAGCCAAAAAGGAAGCAAAAGAACTCCCCTGCTTCCTTACCTAATCCTATCTGTTCCCTTCAATTCCCCAACAGTAGCTGCACCAATTCCAAACATAGTCATCTGTAATTCCAGCTCTCGAGTCTCAAAAAGTTCAATTAAATCCTCTGGTGATTCTGTAGCCTCTTTTAAAATCGACCGGGCAAAGCCAACCATATCTGATCCAAGCGCGATAGCCTTAGCAGCATCCATTCCATTTTTGATTCCACCGCTTGCGATAATCGGTTTATCAATCGCGTCTTTAACAGATACAATACATTCGGCAGTTGGGATCCCCCAGCTACTGAAAGCTTCTGCTGCTATTTTCTTGATTTTCTCTTTAGAGCGTAGTTTTTCCACTTGGCTCCATGATGTACCGCCTGCACCAGCGACGTCGATAAATGAGATGCCAACGTCGGTCAATTTTTTCGCGATGGTGCCATCAATTCCGAAGCCCACCTCTTTTGCACCAACGGGAATATCTAGCTGTGTACATACTTGCTCAATACTCCCCAACAAATCTTTAAAATTCCGATCTCCTTCTTGTTGTACAATCTCCTGAATACTATTCAAATGAAGAACGAGCATATCCGCTTCCGTCATCTCGATAATTTGTTTACATTGGTCGATTCCAAAGCCATAATTAAACTGAACCGCACCTAAATTAGCGATGATTGGAATGGTTGGTGCATATTTTCGAACTTGAAAGGATTCTCGATATTTTTCATTTTCAATCAGTGCTCTTGTAGAACCTAAGGCAAATGCCCAACCTCTTTCCTCTGCAGCAATGGCCAGATTTCGATTTATCGTCCCCGCCATTGCTGCTCCACCGGTCATCGAGCTTACCAAAAAAGGCGTCTTCATTTTTTTAGCTAAAAACGCTGTATCTAATGTAATCTCATCAAAATCAATTTCCGGCAAGGCGTTATGTAGAAAACGATACTTTTCAAGACCAGTCGATATGTTATCACCTGTTACTTTTTCATTTAAAACCAACTCAATGTGCTGGGCTTTTCTTTTATCAATTGAATCAGTCATTTTTCCAAACTCCAGTCTAATTATATTTGGTTGCAGGGAGGATATCTAATGGAACAATACCAGCATCCTGCCATTGTTTATGTAATCGTTCAAGCTTGTCTGTACTTGTAAAAGCAATTCCACAATCACCGCCACCTGCACCAGACGATTTTCCGGCGCCATAACAATTAGCAATGGCAATCAATTTTTCTAAATGAATCGTTTCAATTGCGCCACCAGTCTCTTCACTTAACTCTAGCAATGCCAATCGATTAGCGGATAAGCTAGCCATCATTAGTTCCATATCGCTCTGTTTAAACCCTTCTACCATTGTCGATACAGCATCACGGCTTTTACGTAAAAAATCTCCATAAATAGTAGAATTTTTCTGTTTAAGCGGCTCAATCTTCTTTATTAAAGAAGCTGTTTTAGCAGAACTACCAGTCCAGCCGACAGCAAGTACTAATTCTTCAGGGGCTTCTAGTGGCTCGATCTGTAGATGTGGCCACTCTTCTTCTACCAATGGAGTAATAGATCCGTTCTCTTTCAGCCTTTCTTTTAACCAGCTCGCTTTAAACGCTGTATAGTGGAGCCAACCACCATATGTCGATGCTGCCACATCTGCACAAGAACCACTCCCTTGTGTCTGATAATGAGCGATTGCAGCTAGTTTGAAAATAAGGGTTTTCGAAACAGGCAAGAAATCTCTATACAATGTTAAAATAGAGGAAACAACAGCGACAACTACGGCTGCACTTGACCCTAGTCCATATTTCCGGCCAGAATCGGCATCATCCAATTCACTCGTTATCGTCAGGGAAAAAGGCTTGGTTTCAATAGACCTTTCTTGTAAATATTGATGCACCACAGCGATTGTATTTTTTATAAAATCTAATCTTGTGTCTTCCTCTTCAAAAATGACTTGTCCACCCTCAAATCGACAAGCAACATTAGGAAGACCCAGCTGCGGCAAAGAAAGAGTCTGTTGTTCACTCTTTGTAATCTGTGCTGTAATAAACCTATCAACTGCTACAACAATCGCCGGATAACCAGGTTCTAATACCGCATATTCTCCGGCAATAAATAGTTTCCCTGGAACTTTGATTTCATGCATCCAGACTCACTCCCTTTATCCATTCCACTCTGATAAATATTCAATCCCAGGTCCTGGATGACATACAATCACATCACGGACAGAAGGCAAAGCAGCAAACTTTTCTTTAATTATCTGTTCATTCTTCGGTTCACAAAGCACTTTTACATTCGGCCCTGCATCAATGGTGAAGTAAGCTTCTATGCCTTGTTGGCGCAATTCCATGACCTTCTGCATAACGTCAAACGTTGCACTTTGCCAATATAAAAATGGCGGCTTTGCTCCTAGCATTGTAGCGTGCATTTTCAGGGCATTCGCTTCTGCGATTTCTCCTAGCTGCGTAAAATCGCGCGCTTTAATGGCTTCCTTTATCCCCTTTAAATCCTCTTCTATTGTTGCTAACCAGCCATCATAGAACGGAGACGTATCTACAGTCCGCTGCATGCCATCTCTGCTCGAAACAGACTTCGGCCCAGCTTCCACTACCACAGATAGAACAGTCACATCCCACGCTTGTTCGTCTATGATTTGTGTCGCAAACGAATCTGTTCCGTCCGTTTTCTCTCCTTTTTGCCATTCAACAAATCCGCCAAAAATAGAGCGAGAAGCAGAACCAGAGCCTTGACGAGCTAAAGCAGACAGCTCTGTGCCTGATAAATCTAACTGTAATGCTTTACTTGCAGCTGCTGCTAATGCTGCATATCCGGAAGCAGAAGAAGCAAAACCGGCAGCTGTCGGCACGTGATTCACCGATGTCACTGTTGCAAAGGTTTTAGTCCCTGCAATATTGCGTACATGATTAAGAAAAGTGGTTATTTTCCCTATCTCCTGATCCGAGACTTGGTTTCCATCTAAGACAAGAGAATCCTTTTCAAACTGATCCGAAAACTGTACCTTTGTTTCCGTATAAAAATGATCCAAAGTAATCGATAAACTACTGTTCATTGGTAAAAACAACTTAGAATCGCGTTTCCCCCAATATTTTATTAATGCAATATTCGTGTGCGCACGAGCGATCGCTTCCATTAACCATACTCCTCATTAATCTAATTAGCATTTAGCTATTGTGTATTGCCATGTTTGAGTAGCACCAGCTTGAACCAAGGCATCTGCAACCTTTTTGCCGATAGTCTCATTTTCTACTAGTGCCAAAATACAACCACCACGGCCACCACCTGTTAATTTCGCTCCTACTGCTCCAGCAGTTCGAGCTGCTTCTACTAGGCCATCTAATCCTAGATCACTGACACCAAGTAAAGAGAGCTGTTGATGTGCTTGATTTAATTTATCGCCAACCTTTTGATAATCACCAACTGCAAGTCCTAACCGTACATCTTCTGTCAATTTGCCAAGTAATGTAATGGATTCCTCGATTTGTTTCGGCTTCCTTTCATACTTGTCTCGAATCGATTTCACTGCTGAATACGTATCGCCAATCCTGCCACTATCTGCTACAACCAAATGAAAGGGAGCACCTATTTTCACCATTTCAACCTCTTGTTGTTTTTGAAACCAAATGGGATTGGCGCTAGATGCTGCCATCATATCGATCCCACTTGGCGTTCCATGAGCAAATTTTTCGGCACGTTCCACCAATGCCATCAGCTGACTATCCTTGAGACTCTGATTGAAGAAAGCAAAAAGACCGCGAACAAGTGCAATCGCAATCGCTGCACTTGAACCTAGTCCACGCCCAATTGGAATCGAGGAGGCAATCCGAATATGTAAGCCTGATGAACGTTTTTCAAGAACCTTCAATGTTTGGATGACACAATCACCAATTCCCTCCATCTTTTCAGGAATCTGTTCAATTGGTCCTTGATAAAAGGGGCTTTCGATTTGGATCGTATTTCCCCCAATCGTTTTCACTGTTACTTTTACTTCTATTTGTTTAAAAGGAAAAGCAATTGCCGGTTGCCCATAAACAACGGAATGCTCCCCAATTAAAATCAATTTACTATGTGCTCGGCCTACCGCAACTTTTTGTGGAGTTTCAAGCATCGATATCCCCACTTTCACTGAATAAATTGGATGTTTACCTAGATGTACCTCTTTTGTCTACATTTTAAAACCAAGTAATGATCCATGGTGCTGAATAAAGGATCATAAACTGAACGCCATAATTCACGCCCCAACGGTGAAGCATACCAGCAAATAACCCGATAACTAGTACACCAATAATATTAATAAAACCAGCGTCCATAAAAGCTAATAATAGCACAAGTCCGAAAAATAGTCCTAGAATTGCTTCATGGGGAACCCACCGAAACACAAAGGCACAAATTTTATGGGCGTATTTGACGGTAACAAAATAAGTGATCGCAAGGGCAATCGTTGCACCGGTAAGCGTCGCCCAGACAAAGTCTGCATTTGATAAGATATGATGCAGGTTATGCTCTGTTGTAAAGACTGGCGGCGCATTAAAAAGGGCATTAGCTGGACCAATCGCCATTGGAGACAAGGGAATACCGAGTGCAATTAAAGGAATCAAGGTTCCAGAAATATACGTAGCATTTGTCAGCCCCTCCATTGATGCAATCGCAACAGATGCTTTTTTCACCGGATCCTTTACTCTACTTGAAAAAAGTTCTCCAAGAAATATAGTCATGCCGACAGGGCTCATAATGAAGGTGATAGAACCGATAAAACTGGCAAGTACACTTGATGCGGTTTCCTGCTTTGTCAATATTTTAAAAGGACTAGGAAATCCTTTAATGGGATTTGTTTGCGCAAAATCAATCGTTTTCTTTGGAAACCTTGGCATACTATCTCGCTTTTCTTTATGTAAAAGTTCAAATATGGTCAAAATGACGGGACCAATTGTAATTCCCAAGAAAAAGGAAATGAAGACATTCGTTCCCTCAGGCACTACTCCGATTCCCCAATAGAGATGGCGCAGGCCTTCAATTAGTAAAGCAAATGGAAGAATCGATACAAGTGCTAACACTTTATTTTTGGTCATTAATGCAAGTAAAACGGCACCAATGAAAAAGAGCGGGTTTGCATATTCTTTGATGACATCAGAAAATGGTATTAAGGCTTGTGCCATAAGTAAGCTTACAGGAACCGAAACGAGCGTCCCAATAACAGAGCCAGATGCCATTTTGCGAATACTGATATCAGGCATACCATGTTTTTTTAATACGAGTGCATGCTCTACCATTGGGGTTGCCATCACCCCGCCAGGAATACCAGCGAGCGCAACTGGAATCGAATCCGTTACTTTATTAGCCACAATCGCAGAGATAAAGAAGGTTAAGACCACAATTGGCTCTACCCCTGCCAATACGATTGCTAACGTCACCGGAGCTAATACAGCTGTTTCATCTGTCCCTGGTGCAACGCCGATTATTGTATATAAAACAGCTGCTAAAACGGCAGCAGCAATCATCTCTATAATTAATACAATGTCCATTATTTTTCTCCTGTTCCCTTAAAGTTTCTTTTTGGCTTAATGATAAAACTACAAATGATAAACCCAATAAGTGCACCAGCGAGACCAAAAAACAACGGCTTCGGTGCTTCGTTTGGCGCGATAAAATAGGCACCCATCGTGGTTATAGCACAAATGGCTATTGCCAAAACCAAATCCTTTATTCGAACAAGATCCTCCCAGACCTCAATATTATCGTTTGCCTCTTGCCTATTTTTATTATCCATAAAATCAAACTCCTTGTATTTAATGATCATAAATGAGCATACTGTTAGATTCCGCTTCCCCACGAAGATTATACACTAAATCCCATATGCTGAAAACGATTCTCAATTGAATTCTAAAAAATAAAATATATTTCCATGGTTGTTATACCACAAATTACGTATGGCATAACCACTTCTTTTATTTTAAATAGTGACAGGCACCATAAATAGACAGTTGTCTTTTTATAGTGCCTGTCACCTATTTTTTGTCACCTATTTTTGATATCCATTTTGAGAATATAGGCATATGATATAAAGATTTTAAAGGAAGGGGACAAAAAAATGATGAATTTTAATCAAATAGGCATGAGGTCACATCATGGCGGTGGTGGTCATGCATCAGGTGGCCATGGTGGACACAATAATTGGCATCAACATGGCGGCGGACATCCAAATCCAAATTGGGGAAATGGTGGAAACTGGCATCATCAAGGTGGACATTATCCAGGAGGAGGATTTGCATTAGGTACTCTTACAGGATTAGCACTTGGCGCTGCCGCAACACCAACTCCTTATCCAGTACCTGCTCCTTACCCGTATGCGTATCCTTACCCATCCCCGTATCCTTATCCATATTCGAATCCTTATTATCCAGGATACTAAAGGGATCAGGGGACAGATTTCTTGTCCCCTGAAACATTAATTGTTGAGATATCATTTCTCTACAATCTTCTAAACCTTTGACCATTCCGTTTGTCCTATTATCGTTAATTAAAACGTTTACCCATCTAACAATTGAATTTTTTCTAATATGACTCTACAAGTTTATTTAGTATATTAAATTATCTGGCTTATCGCATTCTACATCAATGATTGCTTCCACTTGAATTAATCAATCGCACTTGCTTTATTGATTCCTAATTTCAGAAGAAGCTCTCCTTTAAAAAATCTCCAATATGTACCCTAGATGGAACAACATAAATTAATCCCTATTAGCATGAAATTTCAATGTCTTCACCATATAGTCATAAGTGTGACCATTAATCTGTATCTCTTTATCTTCTTGATATCCTATACGAATGTATAACTTTTTTGCATAGGGATTATCCTTGGCAACATTGAGGGATATTCGCTCATATCCTTTCTGTAACGCTAATTCTTCAGCCTTCCTCAACAATTCTGACCCAATTCCATAGCCCTGAAACTTTGGTGAGACAGAAATCGTATCAATATATAAATCTCCAATATCCGCCTCTTGATCAAAGTTAATGTTCTGATTCCTTGTTTTTCTTCTTAAACGTTCAAGTAGAGGCTTGTCCAATTGGTAAGCATCTGTGCCAGAATAAGTTACGATAATTCCAGTTATCTCGTCAAAAATATCCGCAACTATCACATTTTGATAGCTAAGACGATTGTTTTCTTCACGAAAAAATTTTGCAAGAGTCGTATGAATATTTTCCACCTTCGTTTGACCGGTTAACTGCTCAGTGATATCTCCAATTGCAAGATGAATTAGTTCTACAACTTCTTCTGCATCTTTTTTGATAGCTGGTCTGAAATTCAATTCTTCTGGGATAATATCTTCCCAACGAAGTCCAAATGTTGCACCACCATCCGTGTGACCAGCTATAAAATAAAATTCATCGTTTGTATCATATTCAAAATCATCATGCTTGAATCTATTCTTTTTCATTTATTTTACACTCCGAATGTCATATTTGATGACATAATTATAGCAAAGTAAGAAGCTGGGACCAAACTAAATAACTAATCTTTAAAGACGAACAATCTTTAATTTATCTCTTAAATAAAGCTACTTTCTCATGATGGTTATCTATGTTTTTAAATCTAGATAAGTGTAAAAACCAGTCGTTCCATTGCGCTACGGACGCACGATGCGCCGGGGAGGAAGCTAAGCTCCTCGCTGCGCTGCGGGGTCTAAAGCGTCTCTATTTCCCGCAGGAGTCGAGCGTCCTCCGCTCCATTTCACTTCGTTTTTAAACCTTTTTCTAAAAAACAAACACGAACTATAATGTAACTAAATTACATTATAGTTCGTGTTTGTTGTTGATTGAAATACTTATGTCCCAGCCTCTTTGTAATTATTTTA
Source organism: Niallia sp. HCP3S3_B10 (assembly GCF_052064465.1). Classification (NCBI taxonomy): domain Bacteria; kingdom Bacillati; phylum Bacillota; class Bacilli; order Caryophanales; family Bacillaceae; genus Niallia; species Niallia sp. HCP3S3_B10. Next base: position 14,348 of record NZ_JBQHVO010000069.1, read on the forward strand.
TAGTTTTTTTATTAATATGTTTTGATGCTATTAGAATATCCCAACAATTATAGACTGAGAAAATTCAAACCCTATAACATGATTTCCAATACACAATTAATAGATTTTAAATTTCTCACTAACCATTTTGACGGATTGTGCCTAAGTCTCTCGTAACTAAATTTTAGCTCTTTAGAAGTTAGCGTTTTATATTTGTTGCAAGTTAATCCCCTTTGTTAAATAAAAAGTCCATTCGGTAATGAGCGATGAAGAAAAAAATGAAAGGCTAATCTAGATTACCAGATACTGATTGTTGATGTTTTCATCTCTTGTTACCAACTGCCTATCTACATACTATACCTAATTTACTTTTAAGCTTCTTTCCTTTGCGTAACGGAAGTCGTTACGATGAAAATGGTGAGTAAGGGAAAAATAGAAAAAAATGGTGTCAGGCAACAACCTTCCATATAAAGTCTTCCGGGCGGTCAAGTAGGTATATTTTAACCTCTAGCGTTTCCTCAATAATCTTATTTATTTTTGTCCAGTATATTTGCATTGTATATTCTCCTTACTCCATTATTTGCAAGTATCATCCTTCTAGTAAATGGAAATAATAACGGTATAACCTATTAGATGGAGGATTTATATAGTGACCACCAACACTAATTACAATGGAAAATTACCCCCTAACGCAGAATCTTATTGGATAAATACGGCTCATTTACCAGAGTACCCCCGCCTTGAGAATGACATGCAAGTTGATGTCGTTATTGTAGGAGGTGGCATTACAGGCATTACTTCCGCCTATCTGCTGGCGAATGAAGGGCTGAAAGTTGCTATTATCGAAGCAGACAAATTACTGAACGGGACAACAGGACATACCACAGCTAAAATCACTGCCCAGCATGATTTAATCTATGATGAACTAATCCGCTATGCTGGGAACACGATGGCAAGATTATACTACGAGGCAAACACCGATGCTTTAAACTTTGTTCAAGAAACGATCAATAAACATCAAATTGATTGTGAGTTCACTCAGCAAGATGCTTATGTTTATAGCACAACAGAAGAATATGCACTTAAACTAGAAAAAGAGGCAGATGCCTATAAGGAGCTTCTTATTGAAGGCGAACTCGTAAATAAACTCCCTTTCGATTTAGAAATATTTAATGCACTTGTTATGAAAAATCAAGCACAATTCCATCCACTTAAATACTTGGCTCATCTTACAAAAATAATTACCGAAAAAGGTGGATACATCTTTGAAAATACAACAGCTGTAGATATAGAGACTGGCGAACACCCCATCGTTCTTACTCGTGGAGGAGCTCGAATTACAGGAAAATACGTTCTTGCCTGTTCTCATTTCCCTTTTTATGAAGGAGCAGGACTTTACTCTACAAGAATGCATGCAGACCGTTCCTATATTATTGCTGCTAAAATAAAAACAGAATATCCAGGTGGTATGTATATTAGTGCCGATGAACCGAAAAGGTCTCTCCGCTATGCAACAATCAATGGCGAAGAAATGATTCTTATTTCTGGGGAAAGTCATAAAACAGGACAAGGAGGGGAAACACTCAAACATTACGAGGCCTTGGAGACCTTCGGCCAACAAGTATTCGGCATTGAAAATATTACATACCGTTGGTCAGCTCAAGATTTAGTTACACTGGATAAGATTCCTTACATTGGCGAAATTACCCCTGGTCAAAAAAATATATTAATCGCTAGTGGATATCGGAAATGGGGGATGACAAATGGAACCGCAGCTGCGCTTTTATTCCGAGATATCATACTAGGAAAAAAGAACAAGTACCAGGAATTATATTCTCCTTCCCGTTTTCATCCGAATCCAAGTCTGAAAAACTTCTTAACGGAAAATGCGAACGTTGTTAGTCATTTAATTAAAGGGAAATTAGAAATTCCTCAGAAGAGTATCCATCATCTAGCCAACGATGAGGGAGCTGTTATTGACATTGATGGGCACAGAAAAGGGGCTTATAAAGATAAAGAGGGTATGCTTCATATCGTAGATACAACTTGTACTCACATGGGGTGTGAAGTGAAATGGAATAATGGTGAACGATCTTGGGATTGCCCGTGCCATGGTTCTAGATTCTCGTATATAGGCGAAGTGCTGGAAGGGCCTGCCGAGAAGCCATTACAAAAATATGATTATAAACTGATAGATAATCTTACCTCAGAAGACTCTGGTTATTAAGTAAATTAAGTAAGCAAAAAAAAGTTGAAAAATGGTGTCAGGCACCATCAAAAGACAACTGTCTTTTTACGGTGCCTGACACCAACATCCAAGTCGTTAGAAAGATGGTCGTGCCTCCGCCTGCGAGCTCCTTGACTGTATTCCAAACTTCCATCCGTGCCTCAGGATCAAGCCCTGTCGTCGGTTCATCAAGAAAAATGACAGACGGCTTCCCAATTAAGCTCATGGCAATGTCAAGCCGCCGCTTCATTCCACCGGAATATTGGTCTGCCCGTCGGTAGGCTGCGTCGTTCAGACTAAATCTTTCAAGCAGGTTGTCAGCTACTTGAACCGGATTGAAAACTCCCCGTAACTTGGCGATCATGATTAGATTTTCACGACCAGTAAGCATGCCGTCTATTGCTGCGAATTGACCTGTCAGGCTAATGCTCTGACGAACATTCCCTGATTGACTCTCAACGTCAAAACCACAGATTCTTACCTCTCCCTCATCGGATCTCATCAACGTTGAGAGAATGTTGACTATCGTCGTCTTGCCCGCTCCATTTGAGCCTAGCAGTGCAAAGATTTCACCACGCCGCACCTCAAAATCTACCCCCTTTAATACTTCTTTGTCTTTAAAGGATTTTTTTAATCCACTTACTGAAATCGCTACATTGCTCATACATTTTCCTCCTTATAAAAAGCACTTGGCGAACTAGATTGCCTGCACTCAACTACTTAGCCTGACTGATATTCTGTATAACTTACTACTGAATTAAAAATATAACTGAATAGTTAAAGTGGTACTTCACCTTGGTAACAACTATTCAGTCCATATTAGCTTTATCGTTTCATTTTTCCCTCATTCATGATACCTCGTGTGGAGCCAACTTAAACGAAAATTAATTCTTTAGGCTATCGCTCTTATCCACGACCAATGGTATCATTCAACTTCTTGCGATACTTATCCTTCCAAGTTTGTTCATCCTTCACTAGCTCGTCGCAAAAAGCTGCCACATCCTCGCCTGTAAGTTCAGTAACTTTCTTCCCTTCCGCTGCTCCTTCCTCCAAGAAATCGAGAATACCGTTAAAAATACGACTGCTGTCCTTCCAGTCAGTAGGACCACCACCAGCAGTCCACATATATTTTTGGATAGCTTTATAAGCGTTGCCGTACTCACTTGGAAGTGCCTTCGCCCGTGCCTCCATCGCCTTCCATTCACGTTTATCTTCCAGACTTCCTATAATTTTTTCAAAAATACTCATATGACATTATCTCCTTTCGATTTTTTTGTTTTAAGTTCATTAATTTTGCTTGATACAAATTCCCATTTTGCCCAAAACATTTCAAGTTGCTCTTGGCCTGCTGCGTTTAGAGTATAAAATTTTCTCGGTGGTCCCATATTAGATGGCTTTTTCTCGATATCCACCAAATTGTTTTTTTCCAATCGCATGGTAATCGTATAAACAGTTCCTTCCACTACATCCGTGAAGCCAAGTTCTCGCAGCTGTTGCGTGATTTCATATCCGTAAGTTTCCCCACGGCTGATGATTTCTAGCACACAGCCCTCAAGCACTCCTTTCAGCATCTCTGTAATATTTTCCATATTTTAAAACCCCATTTGTTAGTTACTATATTTAGTAATACTCTATACCTTTAGGTAGTATGTGTTACAGATATTAAGTAATACTAACTACTAGTATATAGTAACACTGAATAGTTTGGTTTGTCAAGGGACAAGGGGACAGACCCCTTGTCCCCGAAACTATTCAACCTATTCCATTGTAATAATCACTTTTCCCTGGGAATGTCCTTTTTCAAAATACTGAAAGGCTTCCGGAACATCATTTAAAGAATAACTTCTATCCATAATTGGCTTTACTTTCCCTTCTTCTATTAGCCCATTTATAAAAACTAAATCTTGTTGATTTGGTCTTTGCAGGAAGGTGATAAATTTCTTTTTTCCAAATAGCGATAACAAGGGACCTAATAGCATCGTTTGATAGAATTGATTATTGGCTCCACCAACATGAATGAATACGCCATTTTCCTTTAGCTTTTTCTTATAGGTAAAAATAGATTGGGATCCGTTCACTCCGAATATTGTATCAAAGGTCTTGGTATCATTGACAAAATCATCTTTTTTATAATCAATCACATGATCAGCACCAAGGGATTTTACAAGGTCGACGTTTCTCGTACTGACCACCGCTGTTACTTCTGCACCCAAGGCCTTTGCGATTTGAACAGCAAATGTTCCTACACCGCCTGAGGCACCATGAATTAGTATCTCCTGTCCAGTCCTCACCTTGCCTATATTCCTAATAGCTTGTAGTGCAGTGGTTCCTGCCATTGGAACGCCTGCTATTTCTGTAAACGATAGATTACTAGGCATTAAAGCCACTGTCTTTTCATCAACAGCCACATACTCTGCAAAGGCTCCCCAACCATTATTAGCTAAGTCACCATACACCTGGTCTCCAATTTGAATTTGGGTAACATCTTTGCCTATAGCCTCCACTACTCCTGCAATATCCCCTCCAGGAATACGATATTTCGGTTTCCTCAGCCCAAATACGAACCGGACTGGCAACGGCTTCCCTGTTAAAAGAGCAAGATTTCCAAAATTAATTGATGATGCATAAACTTTTACAAGCACTTCATTATGTTTAGGTATTGGTTTATCTACCTCCCCTAATTTAAGTGTTTCTGGCATTCCATACTTTTCAGAAATAATTGCTTTCATCATTATCCTCCTTCTATTCCTTTTTCACCATTGTAGTTGGAACCTCCAAATACGGCATTGACTTAAGTTAAGAGTGAATATTCGGGAAGATTTATTGCATTCGCTTTTTGATTCTGCTTAATGACTCAGGAGTAATACCAAGGTAACTGGCTAATTGATGTTGGGGTACACGTTGGAGTAAATCGGCTCGAGTTTGAATGATTGCTTTATAGCGCTCTTTAGGGGAAGAACGAATAAATTTTGCATATTCATGTTGCGCTTGAATAAGATAAGATTCCATCATGCGACGGGTCATGGATTCAAGTTCGATATATTGCTGATACATTTCTTGTTCAGAATCAAAATCTGCAACAACCAACACACAGTCTTCTACACAATGTAGGGAGGAATTCGATACTTGACTCGCTTCTTCTATTGTAAACAACAAAATAGCTTGTTCTTCTGTAAAAAAATTTGTCGTAACTTCTTTTCCATTCACCTCCACATGATATTGCCTTACACACCCTTTCAATACAAAAAAACAATTATTAGTTGGATAATCTCCCTGTTTAATCAAGTAAGTCCCCTTTTTAAACTCCTTTATTACTATCTCTTCTATAATTGCCTGCTGCTCTTCTTCCTTCAGCGTTGTATATTTCTCCATATATTTCATGAGGATTTCTTTCATGACAGACCTCCTTTTCATTGATATGTTTTTAAAACAAGAAGTAAAAAAACATAGGCTCCTCCAAATTTGGAAAAGATATACATATAAAATTAATATGCTTGATTACTGTCATTTCAGCTTACGCTTTTCCCCTTGATTACATGACTTTTTCAAGGGCAAATTTCTCTATATGACAAATGTCATATAGCCAACATGACATGTATGTCTGCAAATATGTTTGGTACATCTTTATACTATAGATATCCATTAATAGAAGGGAAGCAAAAAATGAATATAAAAAACTTAAAACAATTGAAAACTGCTGTTGCGCCTTTTGAGAAATCCACTGTAAAGGCAAGTGTCTGGCAGCTTGCCAACACTATTGTGCCCTTTATTTTACTCTGGTTTATTGCTTATAAAAGCTTGAGTATTTCATATATGTTAACCCTTGTCTTTTCAATAGTAGCGGCAGGATTTTTGGTAAGAATTTTTATCATTTTTCATGATTGCTGTCACTTTTCTTTCTTTAAGAACCGTAAGGCCAATAAGATTTTAGGAACAATTACCGGAATCTTAACCTTATTTCCCTATAGCAAATGGCAGCATAGCCATTCTATTCACCATGCAACAAGCAGTAACCTAGATAAGCGTGGAGTCGGCGATTTATGGATGATGACGATAGAGGAGTATGAAAATGCCTCTTTAATGTTGAAAATCAAATACCGTTTGTACCGCAATCCATTCATCATGTTTATATTAGGACCTATTTATGAATTCCTATTTGCTAACCGATTCAACCGTAAAGGGGCTAAATCAAAGGAAAGACTTAATACGTACGTAACGAATATTTCTATCGTACTATTAGCAGTTCTTCTTGAAACAACGCTTGGCTGGTCTTCTTTCTTTCTTGTACAGCTGCCAATTTTTCTAATATCCGGATCTGTTGGAGTATGGCTGTTTTACGTGCAGCATACCTTTGAAGACACTTACTTTGAAGAAAATAAAAATTGGGATTATGTAAAGGCTGCTGTAGAAGGTAGCTCCTTCTATCACCTTCCAAAATGGATGCAATGGCTAACTGGCAATATTGGCTACCACCATGTCCATCATTTAAGTCCAAGGGTGCCTAATTACAACTTAGAGCAGGTCCATAAACAGACAGAACCTCTGCAAAATGTTCCAACCATAACACTAGCAAGCAGTCTTCGTTCTTTAAAATTCCGTTTATGGGATGAAAAAGACAAAAAGTTTATCAGTTTTTATGAATGGAAAAAACAAAAGAAAGCTCTTTCTGTGTCTGCAAGATCTGAAATGCAGTAAGCAGGATTAAACAACTATCCGAGCAGCAATTATACGGTTTAATGCCATTAATTGCTGCTTGATTATGTTAAAATGTATGAATAACAGCCAATAAATAACGAGGTTCTAAACCAATGATAAAAAGATTAGAGATTTTAAAAAAAAGCACCGGCATTTCTCCTTATATTTGGACGTTGCTTACCATTTTGCCCTTTTATTTTATATTCCACGCCTCTGCGGCAGTTGATGTGATAGCTGGCATCATCCTAACCATTTTATTTTTTCTATTTTACAGAATTGCGTATCTTTCAAATGGCTGGACAATCTATTTATGGCCATCCTTATTAATCGGGATATCTACTATCGCCATTTATGCATACAGCTATGTGTATTTTTCTTTTTTCCTTTCCTATTTTATCGGCAATATAAAAAAACGGATTCCCTTTTTTATCCTTTACTTTATACACTTGGGGGTTACAACATTCGCGATTTACTTCAAAATTATCATAGGTGATTCCTTGCTGATAAAGCAGCTTCCCTTTGTGCTAATCATCTGGTTTGGCGTTATTTTATTACCCTTGACCATCCAGAACCGTAAAGAGAAGGATCAGCTACAGGAAAAACTAGAAGATGCGAATAAGCGTATTTCTGATTTAGTAAAACTAGAAGAAAGACAGCGAATTGCCAGAGATCTTCATGATACTCTTGGACAAAAACTATCCCTTATTGGTTTAAAAAGTGATTTAGCAAGAAAGCTAGTTTATAAGGATCCAGAACAAGCTCGATTGGAACTGAAAGATATTCAGCATGCTTCTAGAACAGCACTAAATGAAGTCAGAAAAATGGTCTCTGAAATGCGTGGCATAAAATTAAAAGATGAGCTCCTCCTCGTCAAAAAAATAGTAGGAGCAGCTGAAATAAGCCTTACTTACGATATAGCTTCCAATCTAAGAATTTCATCAATTGCAGAAAACATTATCAGCATGTGCTTAAAAGAAGCCGTTACAAATGTAGTACGACATAGTAATTCAACCACCTGCAACATAAGGATTAGCCAAAATAAAAAAGAAACAATCATGGAAATAAAAGATAATGGAACCACTCCTTTTAAAAAAGAAGATGCACATAAAGGAAACGGGTTAGCGGGCATGAGAGAAAGATTGGATTTTATCAACGGCACGTTAGAGATTACCGCGAACGCTGGAACAATCGTAAAAATAGTCGTTCCACGTGATGGAAAAATAATAGAAAAGGAGGACATAGTATGATCCGGATTGTCATTGCCGAAGACCAACGCCTTCTTCTAGGTGCATTAGGTTCATTGCTTGATTTAGAAGACGATATTACTGTTGTCGGCAAAGCAAAAAATGGAGAAGAAGCCATTCAGCTAGTCAAGGAAAAGAATCCTGATATTTGTATAATGGACATTGAAATGCCTGCTAAAACTGGCTTGGAAGCAGCAGAAGAACTAGTGAGCCATCCATGCAAAGTCATTATTTTAACGACCTTTGCCAGATCCGGCTATTTCCAGCGTGCATTGAAAGCTGGCGTATCGGCCTATTTACTCAAGGACAGTCCGAGCGACGATTTGGCAAATAGCATCCGCAGTGTGATGGAAGGAAGAAGAATTTACGCACCAGAATTGGTGGATGATGTTTACAAAGAAGAAAATCCTCTTACAGAACGAGAAAAAGAAGTTCTTACGCTAGTTGCAAATGGCAAAAACACAAAAGAAATAGCCCAAGAACTATCCATTAAGACCGGAACTGTAAGAAATTATATCAGCATGATACTCGATAAATTAGAAGTGAAAAACCGAATCGAAGCCATCACTAGGTTTAAGGAAAAAGGCTGGTTTAAATAAAAAAGGACTAGTGACAGTCCTTTTTTTCGTTCTTGTTCTCAATCGAAATTTTCAAATGGATAAAGCAAATTTTTCTTAAAGGGACGATTCAATGGATAAAAACTTAGGCAGTTCTTGTTCACGCTTATCGAGCATAATCTGTTCAGGCTTAATCCCCTGTTCACGCAGTACTTCAATATTCTGCAGAAGGAAGTCGTCGCTGCCAACAATATAGAAGAGACCATCCTTGTCTGCCGCAAGATTTTTCACTTCTTCGTAATAGTCTTTACGATTATCAGTGAATTGTGCCTTGAACTTCTTGTCAGGTGCAGATGTAAAAATATCGGTGAATAAGAAAGCTTTTGATGAATCAATGTTTAGAGAATGAATGTGATTGACGTTGTCAGCACGTTCAAAATACTCCAGTACAATCGGTCTAAAAGTTGCCAGACCAACACCTGATGATAGCAGGTAAACATTTTTACCTTCCCTTTTCAGCGGTAAATTCGAATGCGTTTTAAATATTGCAACCTCATTGCCAACTTCAAGATCTCTTAAAATCGATTTAAACTCCGAGCACTGCTCTCTTATGCGTGTCGTAATCCCGATTGTATTTTCGTGCGGTAAGGAAGAGATGGACATATGGCGAATCAAGCTGCGGTTTGGTTTTTCTCCAGCATTGAAGCCTTTCAATGCAAAATGAGTGTGGGAACCTTCTTCCCATGTAAAGTCTTTCGGAAGCTCAAGTTGATACGTTTTAACCTCAGGCGTTTCCTCAACAATCTTATTTATTTTCGTCCAGTATATTTGCATGTATATTCTCCTTACTCCATTATTTGTATCGTACTATCTAATATACAGCAAATGATAACAGTTCTCAATTAAAAAGATTAATTATTTGAGATAATTTATGGAGTATTTTTCATTCTCGATTGCTGAACAACGATTAATTTATACTCCGCCAAGCGAAAAGGAACGATTCAACGTGTTTTTGCATCCATAAACTTGAAGAAATGAAAAAACGGATTTAGGTAATTCCAGAAATGGCCTAAGAAGAATGAAAAGAATAGATCAAGATATAATTAAATAATAAATACGAAATCCGGAATTACAAAAGGAGACCAAAATAAAAACATTCTGATCCCCTTTTATCTACAAACTGTCATTAAATAGTTAATTTTTTTTCTTTTTGAATAATAGTATCGATAGAGTAATTGTTGCATATAAAAATAAAATAATGGTAGAAACCCTTGGAAAATTACTAATTGTTATTTTTTGATAAATTTCTATTATCGAATAGAATAAGACAATAATACTGATAATTATTAAAGAAATCGACAGTACACTTTGTTTATTTTTCATAGTACACATTTCCTCATAGTTATTATTTCCAACGTTTTTCCGAACCAGGAATATCTTCATATGAATACATCGTTTTGGTTGATAAATTTAAATATTGAACCATCGAGACAATTACTGAAACACCAGGTATACTTTTTAAATATTTTTTTAAAAACTTTGTGATGTTTGCAACAGTTGGATTTTTTATAGATTTAAATGCTTGATCTATTACACCTATAAATAATAAATCTTTAAGAACACCAATTTCAAAACTTCTAAGTGAATCGACATTTCTGGTAAATTGATCAAAATATTTATTGTAAGAATTAAGTGTTTTTTCCCTGCTTAATTCTCTAGCCTTCCCCCCTCCATTATTGTATTTGTAATATTGATAATTATTACCTGCTCCTCTTGCCTTTACCCATTTACCAGTTGCTAATATCGAAATTTCATCCTTTATCTCATTATCTTCAATTTCTTTAATTGGTAAAATTTCTACTGTTGATTTTGAGATTAATTCGTTATGCATTAAATCATTCTGGGTAACTGATATAGTATCCCCTTTTACTTCATTAATTGTTACAAAATTTTCAATGAGATTTTCATTATTTCCTTCAATTTTATATTTCTTAGTAGTTACAATATCATTGTTAATCAATTCTTTATATAAGAAAACTTCCCCATTTTCTAATGTCTTATAAATCATTTCTTCATCTGTAGATTTAATAAATTCTAAAACTTCAAAAATAGTATCATAATTTTTCTCTGTTGAAGACTCAGCAAACGACTTAGTGGGTAAATAACTTAAAGTGAATGTAGTAATTAGTGTAAATACAGAAAGATAGATTAATGAGTTTTTAATCATTGATACAAACTTTGATCTCATGATATTTCTCCTTTGATTTTTTTATTATATAAAAAATTGGTAGCTTTTCCTTACCTTATCCCCCCTTATGATTGAGTCAAGTTTTTGTGGGAGTTTTTTTAGCTCCCTTTTTATAAAATAAAACTTTTAATTTTGTATCCGCTTTCTAAACATTTTCTT
>NZ_JBQHVO010000070.1:0-23966 GCF_052064465.1 Niallia sp. HCP3S3_B10
GGTTTCTTAAGTATTGTCTTTTTTAGGTATTGGTTGGCTTACAATTTCCAATTCCTTAGATTTTGGTACTTGACATATTACCGCAGGACTTTATCTTTTGTCGTTGAGTCTTCTAATCTAGTAATTATAATGTTATTCATCTTCTCTTCTGTTATCGTTTTCATTATAATGTGTATGCTTAAAAATTTAAATGTCTATACTAATTTTCGCTTTATACAAATAATAGTTGGTGGTAATAGAGGTTTTATGTCCTATTTTAGAAAGGTAGGTAGAATTAACTTGCTAGTGTAATTTTTTGCGCAATTTGATATTGGATTGTGGTGAGGTGGGAGTTTATTTGCGGTTTCAAATCTTTTATTTGCGGCTTTTACCTCTTTATTTGCTAGTTTTGGCATTTTACTTGCAACTTTCATACATTTACTTGCAACTTCTACCCTTTTATTTGCGACACTCGCACTTTTACTTGCAACTCCCACACTTTCACTTGCGACACTCACACTTTTACTTGCAATCCCCTCCTTTCACTTGCAACTCTCCCCCAATTCCCTTACACCTCCATCAACCCAAAACCCAACAATCTTGAATAAAAAACCGGAATTAAGTATATCTTCGGAATTGTCTGCATTTCTTAGAAGTAACAGATTTTCAATTAAAGGGGGACTAAATGGTGGGGCGACATTCGAAGAAATTAATGGTGGTAGAGGCGGTAAAGGATTGGGTGATGGATGGGAGAGTGAAGCCTGGGGAGCGGATTTATTCGGAGTATGAGCTTTCTAAACTGTTTGATGTAAGCAGGAATACGGTTCGCCTAGCGATTGGAGAGCTTGTGGATGATGGGTGGCTTTATCGGGAGCCGGGTGTTGGCACTTTTTGTGGGGAGCCTTTTGCTAGTAAAATAGGTGATAACCGAACAAATGGGAAGAATATTGGGGTGATGGCAACGTATATATCCGATTATATTTTCCCATCAATCATTCGTGGAATGGAGAGCTACTTAAAGGTTAGAGGCTACTCCTTAACAGTAGTTTGTACGGAAAATGATCATGCCAAAGAACGCCTATGTATTCGGAATCTCCTTGATTTGAAAATGGATGGACTTATTTTGGAGCCTACGAAAAGCAGTCAATTTAATCCCAATATGGACTATTATCTGGAGCTGGAGGAACGTAATATTCCGTATGTGATGATTAATCAGTTTTATTCGCAGCTTTCTCCTTTTCATTTCATCATGGATGATGCCAAAGGTGGATATATGGCGACAGAGCATCTGATTAAACTTGGTCATGGACAAATTCTAGGCATCTTTAAATCGGATGATTTGCAGGGAGTCAATCGGATGAAGGGCTTTTTGCAGGCGATGCGAAATGGGAAGCTTCCGATTGTTCCAGAGCTTTTAGTAACCTTTACTACGGAACAGTTAAGCGATGATTTTGAGGAAAGATTATTGAATACGCTTACAAACAAGAAGGCGATGCCAACTGCGATTGTTTGTTACAATGATCTCGTCGCACAATCTGCATTAAAGGTTTTACAAAAATTACAATTATCCGTACCAGAGGATGTCTCCCTTATCGGTTTTGATGATTCTTCTTTAGCAGAAGAAATAAACCTAACAACCATTGCTCATCCCAAAAGCCGTATGGGAATCGATGCTGCAAAATCTGTACTTGCAGTTATAGAGGGAAAAGAACTCGATCCATTAGAGACATCAACTATTTATGAACCAGAATTAATCGTACGTTCATCGACCGATGTCATCAAAAAGAACAGATCCGCCGTGTTTTGACACATGCGGATCCTTGGCTACTATAAAATTACTTTTCCAATTAATCCACTGATAATGCCTAATACAACAACGGAAAGACTGACAAATACGAGCACTTTCCTTGGGAAGGATTTAGCGACTATTAATAAGGAAGGCAAGCTAATGCTTGGCAATGTAATAAGCAAAGCGGCAGCTGGCCCTGCCCCAAGCCCCATCATCATAAGGGTTTGGATAATTGGGATTTCTGCTGCTGTTGGAATAACAAAGAGCATTCCAGCAATGGCAAAAATCAGAATAGCAATCAAACTATTAGACATGCTGTCACTTAATTGTGGGAAAATCCAAAAGCGTGCAGCTCCTAATATTAAAACAGATAGAACATACGCTGGAACAACATAAAGAATCATGCTTCCTAAAGAAGCAAGCCATCTTTTCATAAAGGAACGCTTATCCTCTTCGGCATCTTCTATTAATTTATCAACAGATACAGATGGTGTATCCTTTACAAAGCGATTAGCGAGATAGCTAATGCCAAAGGTTAAAATTAGTCCAATCACAAGTCGTAATAATGTAAACTTCCAAGAAAGGACGAATGTCATAAAAATTAAAGTTGCTGGATTGATAGTCGGGTTTCCAATCCAAAAAGCTAAGCTTGCGCCGACAGAAGCATTCTTTTTGCGAAGACCAACCGCAACTGGCGCGGCACAGCAAGTACACATCATTCCTGGAATGGAAGCAAGTCCTGCAGCTGCTGTACTGCCAAAGCTAGTTTTTCCTAATACTTTTAACAGCCATCCTGACGGTAACAGCACTTGAACAAGCGATCCGAGCAGAATACCTAAAACTGCTGCTTTCCATACAGATTGGAAGTAGGCAACCGTATAACTTACTGCTGCACTCCATGAAAAAGAGTTAGAAATCTGATCTTGGAGAATCGAATCTCCAATAGAATGTGTTTGAAAAGAAAGGATCGCTTTATGATAATAAGGCCACCATTTCACATAAGTAAGACCAATTACTGTAACTACTATAAATAGAAAAGCGAACCAAAACGTTCTTTTTTGGCTTGATTGCTCCTCTGTTAACGTACTCATCTCTCTCACCTTCGTTATCATTAAATTAAGTGCGATTAAATTATATCATATATTTATTTTTAGACACTCGAAAAAGATTTACCCTCCTTTTTTTCCCATCCAATCTACATAGCATGCATTGAGCTTCCCATTGCTTTATAATAGATAATGAAACTTATAAAAAAAATATTTATTTTACTAGAAAGAAGGTTGGTGTCATATGACACAGTCTTATTCCGTTAAACTTACATCTTTATCTTCAAAAGGAGGCTGCGGCTGTAAAATTGGGCCTGCTGATTTATCTGAAGTAATTCGTACACTGCCACCAGCAGAAAAAAATCCAAATCTTCTTGTTGGCTTAGATACAAGCGATGATGCTGGCGTATACAAACTTACAGATGATTTAGCGATTGTCCAAACAGTTGATTTCTTCACACCGATTGTAGATGATCCCTATTCATTTGGACAAATTGCTGCGGCAAATGCCTTAAGTGATATTTATGCAATGGGCGGCAAACCACTAACTGCCTTAAATATTGTTGCTTTCCCGATTTCTGTATTGGAAAAAGAAATTTTGGCTGATATTATGCGCGGAGCCGGCGATAAAGTGAAAGAAGCTGGTGCTACACTTGTCGGCGGTCATTCGATTGATGATAAAGAGCCTAAATTTGGCCTTGCTGTAACTGGTACGATTCATCCAGATAAAGTACGTACAAATGCCGGTGCTAAGCCGACTGATAAATTAATTTTAACTAAACCAATTGGTGTCGGCATTTTAACTACATCGATTAAAAGAGGCCTTTTGACAACAGAAGAAATTGAACGTGTTACGACAGTTATGGCTACACTGAATAAGAAGGCGGCAGAAGTGATGGAAGCTTATGAGGTGCATGCTTGTACAGATGTCACTGGATTTGGACTTCTTGGACATGCTTCTGAAATGGCGAAAGGAAGCAATACCACTATTAAAATCGCATCCAAGCAAGTTCCTGTCCTTCCGCGCGTAAAAGAATTAGCACAAGAAGGCGTTATTCCTGGTGGAACGAAAAATAACTTTGCACATTTAGAAGGCGATGTAACGTTCTCCTCTGAATTGGATGAAATCGATCAATTGATTTTATGCGATGCCGTTACTTCTGGTGGATTGTTGATTTCCGTTAAAGGCGACCAAGCAGATGCATTGCTGCAAGAATTAGTTGGCACTGGTGTAGAAGCTGCCATCATTGGCGACGTCACAGAAGAGAGCCCTGGTCATATTTTTGTTGGGTGAGAGAAAGGCGGAGCTACCTTGTTTCAAGATATAACGATTGAACGATTATTTGAATTACGGGAGAAAAAAGAATTTTCTTTAGTAGATGTTCGCTCTCCTTCTGAATTTAACGAGCATACGATTCCTGGCAGTATCAATATCCCTCTTTTTACAGATGAGGAAAGAGCAGAGGTTGGGACTCTTTATAAGCAGGTAAGTGTGGAAGCGGCAAAAGCTCGCGGTTTGGAAATTGTGTCTGCAAAACTGCCTGCTTTCATTCAGTCATTCCAAGAATTATCAAGGGATGTAGTGGTCTTTTGCTGGCGGGGCGGCATGCGCAGTAAAACAGCAGCAACCGTTATTGATTTAGTGGGCGTTCATAGCTACCGCTTGCAAGGCGGTTTCCGAACGTATCGCAGGTGGGTTATCCAACAATTAGATGCAATGGAAATGGCTCAGGAAGCAATTGTCTTAAACGGCTATACCGGTTCCAATAAAACGGTTATTTTACAGCATTTAAAGCAAGAAGGACTTCCTGTATTGGACTTGGAAGGAATGGCCAATCATCGCGGCTCCATCTTTGGACAAATTGGACTCAAGCCCCATAATCAGAAGACTTTCGACTCCTTACTTGTCGGCGAAATCGAAAGGCTTCCTGCTTCTCCTTATTTTTTAATGGAAGGTGAAAGCAAACGGATTGGCAAAGTACTGCTGCCTGACTTTCTTTTGAAAAAAAAGGAGGCTGGCCTTCAGCTATTTATTCATATGCCAATCGAGGAGCGAGTTCAGCATATATTGGCTGACTATTCTCCAGCCAATCATCATGATGAATGTGTAGAAGCATTCCAATTAATCAAGCGGCGCATCCACACACCCGCGGCTGCTAAAATTGAAGAAGCTCTACAGACTAGAAACTATGCTAAAGCTGTTGAATTGCTGTTAACCTACTATTATGATCCGCTCTATGAAAGAACGGCTTTACAATATAAAGATGAGCAAACGATCGATTTATATGTGCAAAACACAGAGGATGCGATCATCAAAGTGAAGGAACTGTGGCAAAAGAAGAGTCGGACTTCAGCGAAGAGCGAAGTGAACTAATTTAGAAACTTTACTTTGGAACTGGCTTTATTACTTGTTATTTTGAACAAGTGATAAAGCTTTTTTTGGGTTTTGAGGGTGTGCGTGTAGACTGGAGAATGAGGAAGGGATTTTGCAGTTGTGATTAAATGCAGAGTCGGTTCGGGTACCGTTTTGTGGTTTTACTTCTAATTTTGGAGTCGGTTCGGGTAGAAATTTGGAATTATGGCTGGAAACATTAAGACATAAGCAAAACCGAGGGAAGAGATATTGGGATATCAGCCAAAATTGAGGGTTTATCAGCCAAACTTCAGCACTTTTCAGCCAAACTTAGGATTTTTCAGCCAAAACACTGCTCTTTTCAGCCAAATTTAGGATTTTTCAGCCAAAACACTGCTCTTTTCAGCCAAACTTGGGATTTTTCAGCCAAAACACTGCTCTTTTCAGCCAAACTTGAGGTTTATCAGCCAAAACACATAACTTATCAGCCAACCACCAGCAACTAACTAATTACTCCCACACTCACACCACAAATTTCAAAAAAAACACCTCTCAAATGCAGATATCCCTGCACTCAAAAGGCGTTTCTTTCTTATAATACTTTGATTTTATCTAAATCAGCTTTATCAAGCACTTGCTTCATATATTCAAGAATTTCTTCTCTCATTTCATCACGTTGTAGCGCGAATTCTAATGTTGTTTTTACGAATCCTAATGTTTCGCCAACATCATAACGATCTCCTTCGAAATCATATGCAAATACGCGTTGGATTTGGTTTAGTTGTTGGATTGCATCTGTTAATTGGATTTCTCCGCCTGCACCTGTTTGTTGTTTTTCCAAGTACATGAAGATTTCTGGTGTCAACACATAGCGACCCATGATTGCTAAGTTAGATGGAGCTGTTCCAGGAGCTGGTTTTTCAATGAAATTATTAACCTGGTATCTTCTTCCTTCGCTATCGCTTGGATCTACAATTCCGTAACGATGTGTTTCATTGTCCGGTACGGATTGAACACCAATAACAGAAGCATGTGTTTCTTCATATTGTTCAATTAGTTGTTTCAGGCAAGGTGTATCGCTTTGTACGATATCGTCACCAAGTAAAACAGCAAATGGCTCATCCCCAATAAAGCTTTTCGCACACCAAACAGCATGTCCTAATCCTTTTGGCTCTTTTTGTCTAATATAATGAATATCTGCTAGATTAGAGGAATATTGAACTTTTTCAAGCAATTCAAATTTCTCTTTATCAAGAAGATTTTGTTCTAATTCGTGGGCGTAATCGAAGTGATCTTCAATCGCTCTTTTCCCTTTACCAGTAACGATAATAATATCTTCAATCCCAGAAGCAATTGCTTCTTCTACAATATATTGAATAGTAGGCTTATCGACAATTGGTAACATTTCTTTCGGCATCGCTTTCGTTGCTGGCAAAAATCTAGTTCCTAGACCAGCGGCTGGAATGATCGCTTTTCTTACTTTTTTCAAGTTATTTCCTCCTTTAGGCAATTCGCTTTATAATTATACCATTTTTTTGCTTAAAAGGAACTCCCATCCGAAGCTCTTTTTTGTAAATTATTAGCAAATTCAATAGAATCGTTCTGTATTAAGTTGAAAAATAGAAATAATTTAACAAATATGTTCTTAATAACGTACATCTATCATATCATTATATAGTTTCCTTGAAAATAGTTTTATTATGTATTTTTATTTAATTTATCATTTTTTACAATATTTTGTCAAATATACTCCCGTTAATAAAGATTGAATGTTCAGAAAACTTTATTCAAGCATATAAAAAAAGAGCTGTAATTACAACCCTTTTTTTACAACATTATTCAGCAAAAACTTCTTCTTCTGTAACCCATTTGTGATTGGTTATCATCTCGCCGCCTGTTGTTGGTTGGTAGTCTACCATGTACACGGTTGTGTTCTCAGCGGATTCAATAGTTGCTTTTGCGCCTTTCATGCCTTCCATATGATCTGCTTCTAGGGTAACCTCTGTTCCCTTTTCAAGCATTTCACTTTCCGCATCCTTTATTTCATCCTGGATGACCCATTTATGATTCTTGACCGGTTCTCCGCCTGTCGTCGGAGTATAGGTCACTTGATAGGCGATAGTATCAAAAGCATTTAAAACGGTCGCTTCTGCTCCGTCCATCCCTTCCATATGATCGGCCTTTAAGATTACTTGACTACCTTCCTTATATTTCGGATTCGCTGCAGGCTCTAAACCTTCAGGGATTTCTGGAGAGCCAGTTTCTTGGTGTTCATGCTGCTCGGTTTGACTTGATTCGTTGTCACTATTTTCTTCAGCTGATGAACAGCCATAAAATAATAGCACTAAGGTAAAAATAGAAGCGATAGTAACATGTCTACTTTTCATTGTCTAACCTCCTCTATTACGAATTCTTTCACTATAGAGGTGATTTTAAACATGCAAAAAATTAATTTAATTGGCTAAAGGTAGTCGAATCGTGAAGGTTGTGCCGACTCCATCTTCTGACACGAAATTTATTTTGCCTTTATGTTCTGCAATGATGTTATAGCAGATAACTAATCCTAGTCCTGTTCCTTTTTCTTTTGTCGTATAAAAAGGTTCCCCAAGCTTATTTTTTATTTCATTGGGAATCCCTTTGCCATTGTCTTTAATCGTAACGACAATCCATCTTTCATCCACTTTTGCTTCTATATTAATAATTCCGTCATTATCCATTGCTTCAATTGCATTTTTGACCAGATTGATAAAAACCTGTTTTATCTGATCCACATTACATAAGGCAGTCAAATTTTCATCATATGTATCTAAATTAATGGCGACATTATTTAAATTGGCTTGCGATTGCATTAAAGTATAGACATCTAGTAGAATCTTTCCTATGCTTATTTTTTTAATTTCCGACTTAGCTGGTTTTCCTAGAAACATTAACTCGCTCGCTATTGTTTCAATCCGATTAATTTCAATATCAAGGATTGGATAAATATCTTCTAATTTCATTGCTCCTTGGTATGCGAGCTTTAGAAATCCTTTAATAGCAGTAAGGGGATTTCTAATTTCATGTGCGATACTTGCTGCTAATTGACCAGCAATTCCTAGTTTTTCATTTTTAATCTGAAGCTGCTGATTTTCTTTTCTGACCCTTATATCTCGGGCAATTATAATAATTGTCGAGCTTAAATCTTCGAAGAGAAATGGATATGCTAGAATTTCTACCTCTACTACTTTTCCCTGAGAGGTAATAAGCTCCATCTCGTAAGGTGTTGCTATTTCTCCTCCCCAAATAAGCTCTTCCTTTTCTAAATACTTTTCTAAGAAATCTGGTTTCATAATCTCATATGCTGATTTTCCAACAAGGTCTTCTGTTTCTAATAGTTTTATTGCTGCTTTATTTACATACATAATAATATTGTTAGAAGTAATGAAGACCGCGTCTAGCATGTCGTCTACTAGTCGGGAATAGTAGGTTTGTGCTAGTTGAAGATTGGCAAGGGTTTCTTCATATTTGCCACTCTGTACGGGGGATGGAGGCTTGATTTCTTTTTTATAAACATTAGATAATGTGAATTCTGTATCTGTCATTACATATGGATGGGCGTTTTTTAAATGGATATAATTGCTTGCAGATAATTCTGTCCCATCATAGGCACATACAGCATAATTTTGATAATCTCTTATGTATTCATCCACTTCATTCTCATATTGAAGCAAGTTATCTATGATTTTGTCTTGTTCAAAGAGACTTTGGGCTTTCCCCCAAAACCGCATCGTTATATCCCTATTAAAAAAATAATCGGGATCAATTGAGCCACTAATTGTTTCTATAATACTTGCTAATTGAAGATTTTCACTTCTAAAATAGACTTCCTCACTATCTATGAAATGAATCTGATTAATCTTTTCCTTTTCTAATCCGTTTTCTTCCAACTTTTTGATTATTAGTGGCCATATTTTCTTCTGATCTACTAAAACAACTTTTTGCTCCAAAAGCAGACCGGCTTTTATGAAGGACGCAGCATTTGTTATGTATGTGTCTTTGTTACTTGTTATGTACATGATGTGTGCGCCACTAGTCATATCAGAGAGATTTGTAAGAGCAATCTCTGGATGAAACCTTGTCTGAGGAGTATATACAGCCATTAAAAACCCCCAACTTTCTATATAAGTTTAATTTCCTTTTATTATAGCACGTAAATTTCCGACAATTTGACTCAATTTTATTTTTCCATAAAAATTAAAGAGACAGTTTTTGCACTGCTTTAATGCAGTTAACTATCCAATATAGTTATATATCGACACAAGTCTTTTTCCTTTTGTCTATTTAATTCCCCCTTTTTTCCGAAGAACGACAAAAAAAGACTCCCTCTCAGGAATCTCCCTATATGCTAGAGCGTATATCTTTCTTTAATTAATTTCAAATGATGGCGTTCATGGCCTGCAATAATATAGGCAAGGGCATTCACTGTAAATTCTCCCTTATTAGCAAATCCCCTCTTTTCCCAGGCATCTTCTGAAATACCTTTTATCAAGGCAACAGTAGACGAGCGAACAGCTTTAAATTCTTGGAGAATGTCGTCTATTGTTCTGGAGGAAAAATTAGCATTCTCCACATAGCTTTCATCATCATATCCAGCTAACGGCGTTTTATCTCCCCTAGCAATCCGTAATAAACGATAAGCCTGAATTCTTTCCGTGTCGATAAGATGACCAATCACTTCTATAAGGGACCACTTCCCCTCTGCATAGCGAAAATCCCTTTGCTTTTCATTCGCCTTCACATAAGCAAATGTTTCGTCTAGCTGAGAACTAATAATTTCGATTATGTCTCCTTCTGGAACTAGACCTACATAGCCTCTATAATGTTCTGGATAATCCGTAATTGCTGGTTTTGCCATCCTTATTATTCCTCCTTATCCTTCTACTGGGGATTCTGGACCCTTTAATTCTAGCTGATAAAAAGCCAAATCTAGCCATTTCTCAAATTTATAGCCTGCTTTTTTAATCGTGCCTGAATAAGTAAATCCTAGTTTCTCATGGATGAGAATACTTCCTTTATTCGTACTATCGATTCCCGCAATCAATGTCGCATAGCTCTCTTCTTCAGCACGTTCGATTAGGGCTTTTAATAGCTTTGTGCCAATCCCTTTTTTCCTTGCCTCTTTATGGACATATACAGAATGCTCAATCGAATACTTGTAAGCTGGCCAAGCCCGAAATGGACCATATGTAGCAAACCCAAGCACTTTGCCATCTTCCTCAAAAACAAAAAGGGGATACCCTCCCTCTGTTTTCTGGTTAAACCATCCTTTTCTGTCTTCTAAGGAATGTGCACGATAATCATAAACAGCCGTTGTATGTAAAATGGCATCATTATAAATCTCTAGTACCTCTCCTAAATCTGTTTCCTTCATCTTTCGGATCATCGCCATATCCCCTTTTTTTACTATTGGAAAAATTCCATCTAATTTTATAATCTTATTAAGTAAGATACCAATTCATGGGGAAAAATGAAAGTATTTTTATGAAAAAAAGATGCCATTTTCATCTGGCACCTTTTAGAAAAGTTTCCGTGACCACTTATAATTTGTCTTCAAAGATCTAAATCCAAATTGTCTTTGGGTATACTACATTACTTCAGCTGTCAATGTTTTGGCCGTGTAATTATCATAGGCTAAACTCTTATAAAAGGCATATTCCGATATAATCCGTATGATAATTATCGAGTAAATCATACCTATTAACGATACTATGTATTTGTGAGGAGGGAAATAAATGCTACAACAATTAAATAATTTAATGGAGCACATCGAAACACATCTAACGGAAGAAATCACTGGAAAAGATATATCGAAAATCGTCGGACTATCTGAATATCATTTTAAAAGAATGTTTTCCTATATGGCTGGAATGTCATTAAATGAGTATATCAAAAATAGGAGATTATCGGTTGCGAATGTTGATTTAATTAGCGGAGCAAAAGTGACTGATATTGCCTATAAATATGGCTATCAATCAATAGAAGGATTTTCAAGAGCCTTTCGTGAATGGAGTGGTTTTTTACCTTCAGAAGTAATCAAAAATAAAATTCAAAAATCATTTCCCAAATTTTCATTCTATATCGATATCAAAGGAGGAACTTCTATGGAATTCAAAATAGAAAAGAAAGAAAAATTTAATATTGTAGGTGTCTCGAAAAGAGTACCCATACAATTCGAAGGTGAAAATAAAGCTATCTTAGAACTAGCCCATTCCATTACCGAACAACAAAGAAATGACATGCATCAATTAGCTGATTTATATCCTTATCAAGTCTTAAATGTTTCTTTTGACTTTGATGATGGCTATTTGGAGGAAAAAGGATATTTAACTCATATGATTGGTTTTGCAACGACAAAAGAAAATTCAGTCGATCATTTAGAGCAAATTGCTATTGAAGAAAGTTTATGGGCAATCTTCCCTAATCAAGGACCATTTCCAGTTACACTCCAAGAGACTACCGCAAAAATATATTCTGAATGGTTGCCTTCTTCTGATTATGAATTGGTAGAATTACCTGGAATTTCATTTACCAAATACACTACTGCTTCGGAAAATGTATATAGTGAAGTTTGGGTGGCAGTTAAGAAAAAAAGTTAGGAGATAACTTTGAGGAATTAATAATTTCTATACAAAAATCACAAAGGTTGGACTTAATCCCCTTTTATTCCCAACCTTTGTGTATGCTGTCTTATTGTTATCTATATTGCTAATACAGCTTTTTTTGTGTATTTAGATTTATCCTTAATTTTTCCGATTATTATAGCCTTTCTCACCAAACGGCAGTAGTTTATCCAACCACTTATCTTCCAGTTTTGCTAGCTCTTCTTTTTCATTATAATAAGGATCCTCTTTCGGCTTTAATACCTCTACTATTTCAAAGGAAAATGCATCCTTTCCATATTCCTTCCATTCTTCCACCAGCTTTTTATTCGCATATCCGCCATTTTCCAGGGAAAATTTTACACCATTAATTGTTTTAAAATTCCGTGTGCTGACTACACATACCTTCCCATTCTTTTTATTTGTTATTGTATAAATACCAGCTTCAATCGGAATTTCTCGATATTGCTGTTTTAGTACTTTTTTGCGGTCCATTTTTTTCACCCTTCTCTTATTTTTGGCTATTATCGTAAAGCTTGTTGTTATAAGCTTCAGCTTAAAATACACTTCGCTTTCCATGGGAGGGAGGATTCGCAACTCCGGCTCCTGCAAGGTCTTGGACTTTCTCACAGTTCCCATAGTCTACATGTATTCAGACTGCTCACCATTCTCAATCAATGTATTTATCCTATTGAAAAAGCAATAATCTTTTTTGAAAACAGTCTATTTTTTTAACCAATAAAGACTTCCATCTGCCTTGCGATCAAGGAATCCATATTCAATTAAATATCGTCTGATCAGAACATAGTCCTCATAAATTGTTTGTAACAGCTGATTTAATTCTTTTTCCGAATAGCTCTCCTGTCCTTCTAATCGCTTTGCTATTTCACGAAGAACAATTAACTTTTGCTTTTGTTTCATCGGAAATTTACTCAAGACTCCTGCATTAAAATACTTAGCTGCTATTTCTTCCTGCTCTGCTTCCGTAATATTGTATCGGTCATCTACCATCGTAGCTGTTTGATGAATGGGGACAAAACTAGGGGCATGGTTGTCCTTTTCCTTCATTAACTCCATAATCGCCAGAAAATTTCTTGCTTGCCGTTCCTTTTCCTTCAGAGCAAAACGATGATGCCTAATCGTTGAAGCACTGCCAATCTCCAGTTCCTTTTTTACCTCTGCATCACTTTTCCCTTGATAAAACAGCTCCAGTAATTTCGTCTGATGCTCCGTTAACCCTGTCATCTTTTTATCAAGACCAATCAAATAATGAAACACAGATTGATGCGAACCCTCAATATGACGCTTCATAAACTTCTCCGCTTCATATAATTTGCCATCCACTGGATAGATAATGCCCTTCTCTACCTGCTCCCCACACAAAAGACAAAGAAACGAATCATCTTCCTCTATATATCCCTTTTTTAATTCATCTATTGTTGCGTTTTGAAAAAATGTTGAAACATCCATAAAACAAACACCTCGTTATTTTGTTTGTTATTTTATAAACAAAATTATATTTCGTTAGTAATATAATAAACATTTTTAGATTATCCGTCAATATTAGGGGGGGATATTTTGGTGGACTGGGTTTTTGGCATTTCCTTTACGTATGGGGAGGGGACAGCTACTACTATTGTCTCTGATGAACGATGAACACTACTTTCCCTTTGATACCGTTGCTTTTGGTTTTCATCCCTATTCCTTCTCTCCCACTCTAGCAATCTCCTAATAGACTTACCAAATTAAGTATATTAACATAGAAGAAACAACATTTATGGAGGATTCCTATATGAATATTCTTTGGGATTTTGATGGTACATTATTTGATACATATCCTGCTTATACAGAGGTTCTTTACAAAATACTTGGAGAAAAGATAGAAAAGGACTCTATTTATAAAGAATTAAAAGTTTCCTTTTCCCATGCGATTCAATTTTTTGGATTAACGGAACAGCAGATAAAAGAGATTAAGGCCATGAATAAGGAAATCGATGTGAGTGCGGTAAGGCCTTTTCCAGGTGTAGAGGAGATTTTAAAAAAAGCGGATACGAATGTGATTATGACACATAAAAGCTATGCGGGAGTTACCCATTTTCTCCGCCATTATGGATGGGAGAAATATTTTGCGGAAATCGTAACTTTGGAGAATGGATTTCCTAGGAAGCCTGCAGTAGATTCCTATCACTATTTACATACAAAGTATTCGATTGACTTAGCGATTGGTGATAGAGAATTGGATTTAATTCCGGCAAATAAATTAGGGATTCAAACCTGTATGTTCCAAAATCAATGTGAAATTGCTGACTTTAATCTAGTAGACTATGCTGACTTTTTCACCGTATACCCTGTGACAGATAAAGCATAACGTAAAAAGGAGCCTTCCAAGAAGATCGATTCTTCTAAGGAAAGCTCCTTATTCTAATACTATTTCCACAATCTCTGGTCGATTAAAAATCCGCTGGGGAATTATGCTATTACCTAAACCTCTATTAACAATCATTACCGTTTCTTCTTTTTTATACATGCCGGCTGTATATTCGGGCATAAAGCCTTGATCTGGTGCGACTATTCCGCCGATGAACGGGAGTCTTACTTGCCCTCCGTGGGCGTGGCCAGTTAAGACTAGATCCAATTTTTCATAGAGGGAAAACAGCTCTGGTCGATGGGACAGCAGCAAATTAAAATGTTCCTCAGAGCGGTGGCTGTCGATAATTTCGGATAGTTCCTCTTCACCTGTCAAAAAGGTTGGGTCATCTACCCCAATAAGATTCACGGTTTCTTCCTTTATTTTCACTAGCGCCTGTTCATTTCTTAAGACATACACGCCTGCTTTACGTAATTTCTCTTCTAAGTCAGAGAATTTTCCTGACCAGGATTCATGATTCCCAGTTACATAATAGGTTGGGGCTATTTGGACAAGCTCTTCCATTAATGTCATGCTTTTCTGTTCATCATAGTCTTTCGAATCAACAAGATCACCTGTGAATGCAATGATATCAGGGTTTAAATTTTTTACTTTCCTTACTAAACGATTTTGATTTTTTCCAAATTGTTTACTATGTAAATCCGATAGTTGCACTACTTTTATCGAGTCTTTTATTTTTTCAGATGAAAGCTTGAAGGTTGAGGTAGATAGACTATTATTTTGGTAATAGGAAAATAGCATAAGGATACATATGCTTATGCCCACTAGTAACATTCTTTTTTTCATCCTTACTCTCACTCTTTCTTCCAGCTCACCTCAAAACCACCTTGCAATCCATCGCCGGTAATAATGAGCATATAGGTTTCTGTGTTTTTTGCCTCAAAGGTTAAAACGGACTTTTCCTCATTACTCAGCCCTATCCTCCGATTCTTTTCATCTATTAAATAATAGCCAAATCCACCGCCATTGCGATTCGTAAAATCAATGTCGATTGTTACCTTTTCTCCTTTTTTCGCTTTAACTGGGATATGATCTTCTCCGTTAAAATAAGAAAAATAGGCTTCATAGGACTGATCGCCTCTGACCGTATTCCATTCTTTTTTTACTGTGAAATCAGGAATCGTTAACAAAAGAAAGAGAATAGGCGTAAAAGCAAATGTCCATTTAAATGCGTTTAGCTTTGCCGCTAATTTAATTCCTATATAGAATAATAACGAGCAAATCAAGCCAATGGTTGCAGCTATTAAAGGGTATACATTCCACACAATCGGTAAAAACAGACAAAGCCCTGCTAAAAGATACAATACAATTTCTAGTTTCGGATAATATTTTGCTATACGATCAATTATCATAGAAACAAGAATCCCCACACCAAAAAAAGCAATCCAAAAGAAGGGATTTTTGATTTCATGAGAAAATAAATATAAATCAAAGCTGGATAAAAACATATAGCAAAAAAAGAGTGTGGCAGCAAACCCAGCTCCTGCTAGCTTTATTAAGGCATATCCCATTCCCTTGCGGATATTCTGACTATCTACCATATTTGTTCCTCCCAAAGGATAATTACTACCATTCTATCAAAATAAGGAAATAAATTGTTAAAAACTTGAAAATTATTGAATCATTTAAAATCGATTATTGTTTTTATATGCATTTAACAAATAGATGATTCCTTTTTTCTTAATCCTTCTCGTTTTAAATAATGCCAACTAGGTCATACTTATTTTATGTATCTTTCGGGAGTGAAATTATGACTTGGTTTCCTTATATTTGTTTCCTTGTTACTATAATCATCATATGGTTTATGCCAAAGCATCTTACAAAAGTGGAAATATATGTGACTTGGTTTGTCGTTGGCTTAATTAATTTAAGCTCAGATATTATATTAAGTTTTGTATTCCATCTGTATGAGCTTGGACCAAAATGCGTGCAATTTACTGTTCATTTTATTGAACTAACACTTGGTGCCACCCATGGAATCATTTATTTAAATTTTATGCCCCATGATGTTAAAAGATTTATTCCTTATTTTTTCGCTTGGATTGCCTACTCTATTCTTTTAGAATCTGCTCTTCTTTACTTTGGGTTCATTACCTACAGTGGATGGAGCTTATGGTATTCAGGAATTTATTATGCGGTTGCATTGGTTTATACAAGATGGCACTTAAACTTTATTCGAAGTGGGAAATAAGGATGAAAAGCAGAAGCGAAGCAAGAGGCGTTTATAACCAGCCATTTTGCTTCGCTTCTGCTATGGCCTCCATTCTATTTTTTGCCCCTAATTTGCTAATTGCTTCTGAAATATAATTGCGAATCGTTCCTGTAGATAAAAATAAGGCTGCAGCAATCTCCTTCACCGACTTCCCCTCTTCCACCAGAATCAATACTTCTCTCTCTCGCTTTGATAATGGATTATCTTTTCCGATACTGCCAAAAATCAATTCGGAGGCAAATTCCCTTTTTCCATTCATAATATTTCGGATCGCTTCTGCAAGCTCTTCGCTCGGACCATCCTTTAATAAATAGCCATGAACATTGGCATTTAGCGCCCTTTCAAAATACCCTGGCCTTGCAAACGTTGTTAAAATTACCACTTTACAAGAGGAATTTAATGCTCTTAACTCCTCTGCGACTTCAAGACCACTTTTAATAGGCATTTCAATGTCCAATAAGCAAACATCTGGCTTAAGTTCGCGAATCTGTGTTAATGCTTGTTCGCCATTTTCCGCTTGGCCAATAACTTCCATATCCTCTTCAAAGTTAAGCAGTGTTCCTAATGCGCCTCTAAGCATTCTCTGGTCTTCTGAGATAATAATTCGAATCATAATATCTCCTCCTTTTGCCTTTCCTTTCTTATAATCGGAACGACAATGTGAATAGTCGTGCCGTGATTAGATGCAATACTCCATTTTCCATCTACCAATTCCAGTCTCTCTCTCATTCCTTTTAATCCATTTCCGTGGGACTGTTCGATATGTAAGCCTTTGCCATTATCCTGAACAGTTAGCTCGACTGTCCCAGGATCTTGTTGGATAGCTATTTTACTCTTCGTTGCATCACTATGTTTAACAATATTAGTAACTGCTTCTTTTAAACAGAGACTGATAATATTCTGGGTTAAAAGGGCTACCTCACCATCTTCCATTTCGATGGTTATGTCTGCATCAATTCCCGCAGTTTGTAACGTCTTTTGAACTTCCACTATTGCTTCTCGGATGGTTATAGCCCGCATATCAGATACTAGCTCACGAACTTGTTTTAATGCCGCACGAGAAATTTCTTCCATTTCCTTCGCCTCTTTGATCGCACTATCTGGTTGCGGCTTCACCATTTTGCCAACGAGCTGGCTTTTTAGTGTCAGCAAAGATAGAGTGTGACCAAGCGTATCATGCAAATCACGAGCAATTCTCATTCGTTCTTCTCTTTTTACTAGATAACTAATTTGTTCATTTGCTAAATCCAGTTGTTTTTCTAAATCCACGCGCCGGTTCATCGAGCGGATTCCAAAAGGAGAGATTAGCATGATAATAAAGAACGGAACCATAAAAATAAGGGAGTAAGGATTGATGGCACTCCAACTAATGACGATTGGAAAAAGTACTGAAAAGACCAAAAGGCTATATAAGTAATAAAAATATTTTTTGCTCGAATAATAGCCAATGAAATTAGCTGGGAAATAGCCCATAAATAATAGATTAGGATCATAGTAGATACTAAAAATCAGTACGATCAAAATTTGAATAACGAGCCAATAATTAAAGGAGTTCTCTTCTATATGCGTATACAATTGCCGGTATGAAAGAAGAAATATAAGCACAAGAAGAAAACCAATTATTTGCTTCGTCCCATCTTCCTTTATCATCTGCATAACCGGAATCAATATGTAGACTAAAAAGATATAGGGGAAAAAGCCAAACCTTCTTGGAAAAAGCTCGAATTTCTTCTTGGTATCCATATCTTCTTACACCGCCTCTCTTTTTTTTCCAATATAAGTTGATAATACCATAAATAGAACGAGGTACCCGATAATCATCAGATAACTAGAAAAAGATGGATAGTGATTTCTGATTATTTCCCATGCTCCGTTGGCAAAATGATACGAAGGAACCCATTTTGCCACTTGTTGCATAAAGGATGGGAACACCTCAATTGGCATCCACATTCCCCCAGTTATCGCCATAGACATATATAATAGATTGCTAATTCCTGAAGCTGTTTCTACTTTTTTAATCGTGCCAATAATTGTTCCAAGAGCTAGAAATGGAAGAGATCCAAACAGAATCCAGATACCACAAAATAGCCACTGTGAAAAAAGAAGACTCACGTCATTGATGAGGATTCCTGCCGTAAATATAACAAGAATGGAAAATAAATGAATCACTGTTTGAGCAACCATTTTTGCACCATAGTAAATAAAATGGGAGAGTGGCGTAATCTTTAAAAATATCGTCCAACCTTCTGCTTTTTCCTGAACGATTTTAATTCCTAACGTCATCATACTTGATCCCATAATACTGAATGTCGTCATCGACATTAAATAATGTAGATTCCATAGCC
This sequence comes from Niallia sp. HCP3S3_B10, assembly GCF_052064465.1. Taxonomy (NCBI): domain Bacteria; kingdom Bacillati; phylum Bacillota; class Bacilli; order Caryophanales; family Bacillaceae; genus Niallia; species Niallia sp. HCP3S3_B10. Next base: position 18,791 of record NZ_JBQHVO010000070.1, read on the forward strand.
CGTCATCTTCTCTGGGTGCTATAAAAATATTTGTAAATAAAAAATAGAAGAGGACTGGAACTAATAAGGACCAAAAAATATAGTATTTATTCCGAAGTATTCGAACGGTCTCTGCTTTACTTTGCATCCAAAAGGTGTTCATTGCTGTCTACCTCCTTCGTATCTTCCATTAGCTGTGAAAAAACCTCTTCCAATCGACCAAGCTTTACTTCAATATGATGGATATTCAGTTGCCTATCGAAGATTTCCTTTAGCAGTTGATCAGCGTTTGTTGCGACAAGGGTTACCGTTTCCTTCTCTTTTTGCACTTCTGCAACAAATGGCAAAGTCCGATAAAAATCGATGGGATATGAAATTTTCTCTTGGAACCTCACCCTTGGCTTCGTCAATTTTCCCTTTAAGTGCTCAGGTGTCCCGTCACCAACTACTTCGCCTTTATTAATCATAATGATTCTTTCCGCTACTTCATCTGCTTCTTGCAGGTAATGTGTTGTAAAAAGAATTGTTTTTCCTTGCTTATTTAATTCTTTGATTTTTCTCCAAAAATTTTCTCTTGCCGTAACATCCATGCCAACAGTTGGCTCATCTAAAAACAGTAAGTCTGGATTACCTGCAAGCGCCAGTGCGAAGTTCAAACGTCTTTTCTGGCCACCTGAAAGCTTTTCTGTTCGCTTATTCCACTCCTCTTCATGAAGACCTGTTAGTTCTAATAAAGAGGACAATTCAAGAGGATGTTGATAATAGCTTTGTATTAATTGAATCAATTCCTTTACTTTTAAGCTATCCATCACACTGACTTCCTGCAGCATCCCACCTACCCTTTCCAATACTTCTTTGTGTTTGGGATCCTTTTGAAAAAGGGAAACAGTGCCTCTTGTTGGCTTCATTAACCCAAGCATCATCCGCATTGTCGTCGTCTTTCCTGCTCCATTCGCACCTAAGATTGCCACCATTTCTCCCTGTTTGATTGAAAAAGATACGTCATTTACTGCCTTCTTCTGCTGAAACTCCTTTGTTACATTCTTTAGCTCTACGATTGTTTGCAAGCTTCCCACCTCCAGATTCTATCTTTATTGTAGCTTGCAAAAAGAGGGCTGATTAGTCGCAGATGTCAGGAATATTAGGTGACAAATGTCATTTTTTCATAAGAATCTGTTATAACTGATGTTGATTTTACTGTCTTAAAAAATTAACGAAACAATTCCGCTTAATTTGAGAAATACACTCATTTCCTTAAAAATAAAGGAGGTTTTTCCGTTTATCGAATTAAATTCTTCAAATTTTGTCTTATTTTCAACAGCTAATCGGAATATCTCCGTTTATATCCGCTACTTAAGCTCACTCTATATACATTAGCCGGAAATTCTCCGCTTATGAATTCTCATACTAATAAAACAATAATAAACCCTTTAATAAAAAAAGCTCTGGTTATCAGCCAGAGCTTTTTTTATTCTTCTCTTATCATGATTAAAAACGATACATCATTCGCATTCGTAAAGGAAGACACTTTGTGAAATCCAAATTTTTCATATAAAGCAATTGCCCTTTTATTAAAGGCGGCTACAGTTAGGCGCAAAGGCTGAGTTGTCTCGATGGAAGCGATAATAAATTGGAGAAAGGCAGTTCCCTGTCCTCTCCCTGTTAAATCTGGGCGCATACCTAAGCCAATATCAAGGTACCCTTCTGGATATGCCTGAAAAAAATAGCCGATTGGAACTTGCGCTGCATAGCCTGTGCAATAAAATCCAACTAATGCTCCGTCCTTATAAAGGGCATAGTACGGATTTTCCGCAAACTCCTGTAATGCTTCCTCTGTTACTTCACTATTATATAGGTCATATGGCGGCAAATATGTCCAGCTAAGGATCTCCCTCGCCACTTCTTCGGTTATCTTATGCAAAGAATAGCTCATTGTGTTTGTTCTCCTATGGGCTCATTTCTAGTAAAGCCTAGATATCTTGTTCCTTGACATTGCAGTTCCCCGTTATCTCCTTCTATCAGCATACCAAATTGTCCGCCATTTACTTGAAATTCCGTACGCTCACCACTCGGAAATTCAAATGTAACATAATAGTGATTATATGCACGGGTATTTCCCCCACCATGAACACTCGTTCTTTTCGCAACTACTTTTGCAGGTGTAGAAAGACGAGGTTGATTGTTATTTTTGCTCCACTTTATAAGTCCCTTTATGATCCTAACTACAATAATACCAAGGATGATTGCAAATATAGTCGGTACGATAGCGAACAGGATATTCCCTGTAGCAATAAAATCCTCAAACGCAAAGAAATTCCCCATATCTCTCATCTCCTCTAATGAAGAAATTTTTTCCTTTATTACACTATATCATTCCTTACGCATCACTTAGTCAAAAAGTTTCATCGAAAACCATACTCACTTCGAAAAAATCCCGCATATAAAATAAACAATATTAACAAATAGATATAATTATATTAATTTTATCAATCATATAATTGACTTATTTAAGAAAATTAATTAATCTATCATAGAAAGGAGGTTGATATTTAGTATGAATTATCCAGTTATAAATGATTGTCCTGTCTGTCATCATGAACTCCATGTAACAAAACTTGAATGCACTAATTGTCATACGACGATTGAAAATCGATTTCATCTGTCCAAATGGCACTCTTTTTCAGAGGAGCAAATGCATTTTATTGAAACCTTTATTCTTTCAAGAGGAAGCATTAAAGAAGTCGAAAAAAAGCTTGGTATTTCTTATCCAACTGTCCGAGGAAAACTGGATGATATTATTGAGATTATGACAGGTGAAGAAGCAAAAGAAGAAAAAGTAAGCACCAAAGAGGGACAAAGAAAAGCAAATATTTTAGAAAAGCTAGAGAAGAATGAAATAACAGCGGACGAGGCTATCCGATTAATGAAGGATCTTTAAGGAGGAATGAAGCATGAATGACGAAATAAGACGAATTTTAACAATGGTGGAAAACGGCAAATTAACATCAGACCAAGCAGCTGTACTAATCCATTCATTCGAGGAAAAAATAGAAAAAAAGCAACTGCTTGAAGATAGCCCTTATCTAAACCGCTTACTTAAAGTACGTGTCCATTCAGAAACAAATGACAATATAAATATAAATGTTCCGATTAGACTTGTGAAAGTACTGCTTCAAACGGGAATTGGAATAGCATCCAAAATTCCTCAAGCCCAAACCTATACGGAAAATATCGATGTAGAATTATTACTTGCTGCGATTGATAGCGAATTAGTCGGCGAAATTGTAAATGCTAAATTAGCAAATGGCGACAGTATCAATATTTATGTGGAATAGTGGTGGAAGACATGGTAAAGGTAATTGTCCAAACCGATAAACATAAACGTTTTTCCCTTGTTCTCCCTCTTTTTCTGTTGAGTCCATTCCTTGATATTGCCTTATCGAAAAAGTTATGGAAATTTATTCACCACAAAGGAAAAAATAATACAGTTGATGCAATCTATACGAATATAACGGAAATAAAGTTTTTATTGAAGACTTTAAGTAAAGAGCTTAAAGCTGTGTCACTTCCTGAACCACTTGTTGATATTCATTTGAAGGATGGAACTTACGTGAAGGTGGCTATTACATGAAGCATGATTTTTTTCAAAAAAAAATCTAGTGCTCGCAACACTAGATTTTGTGAAACTTCATTTTAAATTAGATAGATTGCCTTTCCTGCACTCGTTAGATTGGGAGAGGCATTCTTTTATTACTATAGCATAGGACAGGAAAATTGTGAATTACTGATGGGGTGCTCCTGGCGGATAGAAGCTTGGCGGCATTTTGATCCATCCATGCTCTCTCATTTTCGTTTTCAAATCCATCCCATAAATACTCTTCTCTGTATGGAAGCGAATCCACATTAACCCAACATCACTGCGGACACTTTGTGTGATATTTGTAGCGCACATGACAATATTACTCGTCACTTTCGCTGCTAGTAAGTTCGCTATTTCCATATCCGTCGATTTAGCGCCCAAAGGAATAGCATTTGGGTCCGACTTGGGCTTCGATTCAGCGGAATTGGAAAGTGGGACTCCTTCTTTTAACATAAATTCCTCTAAAATCTTACGTTGCTCGGTTGCTAATTCTTTTGCCTCATTAATTAATTCCATTAACACATCATCTGTTGTCGTATTAAGCGCCATTTCCAATACAGGAATTTCATCCGCAATTGCAGCCTGATATGTCCATAAGCCCATTGCCTCTCCAATATGCAGTTGCGATTTCGGTTCTGAGTCAAATCTTGTTTTAATATAATCGAGAAGCGCTTCTATTTTATGTGCCATACTGTACACCTCTTAGCATTTTTACCTATAATGTTTACTTCTAAATGGGATTTTATTCAAAGAATATAGAATTATTCCTTCTTGAATAGTAAAGATATAGAATTCCTAGTGGAAAAAAAGGGAAAGCAGCCTTTGTTCATTCACTTATTTATCCTTATTTGAGCTTTATAGGATTATTGTAATTAACGGCGTGTCTTTCCCTTTGAATTTTGGTACTTTTGCTTGCGACTTTGGTACTTTTGCTTGCGACTTTCACTCTTTTGCTTGCGACTTTTGTACTTTTGCTTGCGACTTCCACTCTTTTACTTGCGGCTTTGGCACTCTTGCTTGCGGCTTTCACTCTTTTACTTGCGGCTTTGGCACTCTTTTACTTGCGGCTTTGACACTCTTACTTGCGACTTCGGCACTCTTACTTGCGATTTCCACTCTTTTACTTGCGACTTTAGCACTCTTACTTGCGGCTTTCACTCTTTTACTTGCGACTTTCACTCTTTTACTTGCGACTTCCACTCTTACTTGCGGCTTTCACTCTTTTACTTGCGACTTCCACTCTTTTACTTGCGGCTTTGGCACTTTTGCTTGCGACTTCCACTCTTGCTTGCAACTTCGGCACTCTTACTTGCGATTTCCACTCCTTTTACTTGCGACTTTAGCACTCTTACTTGCGGCTTTCACACTTTTACTTGCGACTTCCACTCTTTTACTTGCGACTTCCACTCTTTTACTTGCGGCTTTGGCACTTTTGCTTGCGACTTCCACTCTTACTTGCGACTTCGGCACTCTTACTTGCGATTTCCACTCATTTTAGTGGCGAATAAACCACTCTTAGTTGCGGATTACACAGTTTTAGTTGCGAAGTCGACTCTT
>NZ_JBQHVO010000071.1:0-23371 GCF_052064465.1 Niallia sp. HCP3S3_B10
CGGTAATATCTTGTTTTTTTACTAGTGCATCGATAATTTCTGTTGTAAACTGATTCATAGGGAAGACCTCTTTTCTAGGATTGGTTGTGGTAACTTAATTCTACCAAGAGAAGGTCTTCCTTTTTACATGGAAATTTTCATTTACACAAAATATTTTATACTCTCACAAAAGAATGGAACAGACTCTCTTTTTTTGTAACTAATGTTTATTTGTATAACGAATAAACAAAGTTTGTGATTATTTGGTATAATAATGGTGCAAATAAAGAGAAAGGCGATAAATAGATGCTCAATTTATTAAGAAAATGGAATACATTAAGAAATCAAATCTTGTTTGTTTTTTTATCTGTTATGATAGTCGTTCTTTTATTTGTTAGTATATTGATATTTAATCAGGTATCTTCATTATTAGAAAATAATGCTGAAAAACAAATACAGCAAGTGGCAGTCGAAGCAAATGGCAGAATCGAAACCTTATATGAACAATTAAATATGGCATCAAAGCTTGTAGCCACTAATGATAAAGTACAAAAGCTTTTGACGAAAGAATATGATCAAAAACATGTAACTTTTCAAGAGAAACAAGATTTGATGGGGACGGTTAATACAATAACCGCTAATTCAGATGGCATTTTTTCCTTTCAATTATTTACTAGGAATCATACGCGAATTTTGCCTCTGGATAATGCCAATCTAATGACTAGTCTTGAAACTAGATGGGTGAAAAAGGCGGATGACGCAAAAGGAAGTCTTGTATGGATTGGTGAGGATCCCAATGACAGCAATTATTTTCTGGTTATCAGAAGGGTAAACCTATTTAATCGAAGCTTTGCAAATGGAGGATATTTACTTTTTAGTATTTATGGTAATTATTTTAAGTTTGCAAATCAAACGCTTACAGATGAAACAAATCAATATTTTATGCTTTTAGATGAAACAAATAAACCGATTATTACAAATTTTGAGCAATCAAGTAAGTCAATCGTGGAAAGTGATAGAAAAATTGTTCGAATAAATGAAAAGGATTACATGATTACCAAGAATTTTTCCAATGTAACTGGTTGGACGGTTCTCATCCTAACTCCCTTCAATACGTTAACAGAAGGAATAACTGTGGTACGAACAAGCATCCTTTTAGCTGGATTTATTGGACTACTAATATATTTCGTCTGCTCTTTTTTTCTATCCAATATTATTACTAGACCCATTATTCGGCTAACAAATACGATGAGATTTGCAAGTGAAGGCTCTTTGCCATCGACACCTAATATCTCTTCTGTAAATGAAATAAACGAATTAAACAGTACATATAATCAGCTTGTAAAAGAAACCAATCATTTGATTACAATGGTATATCAAAAGGAAATAATTCGAAGCCGTAGTGAATTAAGAGCACTGCAAGCTCAGATTAATCCTCATTTTTTATTTAATACTTTAGATGCCCTTCATTGGACATTAGAGGAGAAAGAGGAGGAAGAGCTGGCTGAACTTGTTGTTACGATGTCTAATTTATTTCGATATACTATTTCTCGGTCCTCAGAGGATGAGTGGGTCCGTATAAAAGATGAAATAGAACATATCGAGGACTATATGGAAATAATGAAAATGCGATTTGGAGAGCAGTTAACATGGCATATAAAGCTACCTAAAGCGTTTGAAGAAGTACGAATTCCTAAATTTTTAATACAGCCATTAGTTGAAAATGCTGTATTACATGGAGCAGAAAATAAGCTTGGCCAATGTACAGTTGATGTTATTGTTGAACAAGCAGAGGAGAAAAACAGAATAAGAGTTAGTATTAGAGATGATGGAATTGGCATCAATGCGTCTAAATTAAAAAGTATTAAAGAATCAATGGAAAAAGGAGGCATTACATCTACAGCAGGCAAGGGAATGGCTCTTTCCAATGTATATAAAAGACTTACACTCTATTATCAGGAAAGGCAACAAAAGGGACTAATTATTGAAAGTATTGAAAATAAAGGAACACTAATTTCTTTTGAAATTCCAAAAGATGGAGGGATGTAAAAATGAATACGAAAACAATATTGATTGTCGATGATGAGCCAAGATCAAGGGAAGGGATAAAAAAAACATTAGAGAACTGGTCTAACGGCCAATTTCAAATATTATTGGCAGCAAATGCGGAAGATGCAATTGAAATCATAAAAAAACAAAAAGTAAACATCCTTATAACGGATATTCGTATGCCGAGAATAACTGGTATAACGATGTTAAAAACGATAAAAAGTCAAGAACATCTACCTGTAGTTATTGTTATCTCTGCCTATTCTGAATTTGAGTATGCCCAAGAAGCTCTTCGATTAGGTGTTATCAATTATTTACTTAAGCCAATAAGTAAAAAGAAACTAATAGAAGCAGTGGAAGATGCTATTACGATCGATAAAAATAGAGAAAGAGCCAATATTATCTCAAAAGTTGTTGATGACAAGTTAATTGATGCCACCGTAACGAATGAATCCCCTCGAGAACCAATACAGAAGGCATTGAAATATATTGATAAGCATTTAAAAGAAGATTTAAATCAACGTGAAGTAGCTGACCATGTTTTTTTAAATCCAAGTTATTTTAGCGTGCTGTTCAAGGAAGAAATTCATTTAACATTTAGTGAATATATAACGAGAAGGAGAATTCAGCATGCTAAAAATCTACTTATGTCAACAAAGCTTTCCATTGCTGATATTGCAGAAGAATCAGGATATAAAACCCCTAAATATTTTATAAAAATTTTTAAAGAATTAGAAGGAATAACACCGAGTGCCTATCGAAAAGTAAATTTTGAAAGGGCTTTCTAAAAATAGTTGAACTTTTTCTAATCATTGTTACCTTTTTTCGGAAATCCAATGATGATAGACTTTAATTGTAAGAAAGAAATAAATAAATAGAATGTATAGGGGGTAGTTTTAATGTTTCATAGAAAAGCAATGTCAGCATTACTATCGATTGCTTTATTAATGGTTTTAGTTTTAGCAGGCTGTTCTTCATCCACTTCTTCTAATAATGAAAGCGCTTCAGACGGTGATGGTAAAACAGTTATTAAATTTATGCATTTGTGGCCAGAGGGAAGTTCAAAAGCTCAGTTCACAATTGTAAACGATATCATTAAGCAATATGAAAAAGACCATCCAGATGTGAAAATTCAAACGGAAATACTAGGAAATGAGCAATATAAAGATAAAATTAAAGTATTATCAGCTTCTAATGAGCTTCCAGACGTTGGAGTTACATGGGCAGCAGGATACATGCAGCCATTTGTTAAGGGTGGAATGTTCGCATCATTAGATGATGTCATTGATAGCAATTTTAAAGATCAATTTGTAGCAGGTACAACAGAAGCCTTTGCTATGGATGGTAAAACATATGGACTTCCACTTGAATTAAATATTACACCTGTATATTACAATAAAGAAATCTTTGAAAAATATAATTTAGAAGTTCCTGAAACATATGATGAGTTCTTGAATGTTGTAAAAACACTAGCAGATAATGATGTTACTCCAATAACTTTAGGTAATAAAGATCGTTGGACTGGTTCAATGTGGTATATGTACTTAGCAGATAGAATTGGTGGACCAGAAGTATTAACAAATGCGATTAATCGTAGTGGAAGCTTTGAAGATCCAGCACTTGTTCAAGCTGCAGAAGAAATTAATAAATTAGTAGATATGGGTGCATTTGTAAAAGGATTTAACGGATTATCCAATGACGAGGCAAAAGGATACTTTATGAACGAACAAGCTGCTATGTATTTAATGGCTACTTGGGAGTTGCCAAACTATACAACAAGCCCAGATGTTACACAAGAATTTAAAGATAAAGTTGGATACTTTAAATTCCCAACTTATGAAGGCGGTAAAGGCGATATTAACAGCTTTGTAGGTGGTCCTGGTGTTGGACTGTTTGTTTCTGAAAAATCTAAAGTAAAAGAAGAAGCGAAAGATTTTGTAGCATATCTAGTCCAAGAATGGGGCAAAACCTCTGTTAAAGATGCTGGCGTTATCCCAGCAACTGTTGTAGATACTTCCAATATTGATCTTGATCCAATGTATATTGATATTTTAAATGATCTAGGAGAAGCATCTAACTTAACATTATATGCTGACGTTCAAATGAGCTCAAGTGTTGCTCAAGTTCATTTAGATATGATCCAATCACTATTTGGCGGTCAGGCAACACCAAAAGAATTTACAACAAAGCAAGAAGAAGCGTTAGCTGAGGAAGAATAACAAATAATGAGTGGAATCCATCATAGGGAAATAGATGGATTCCACTATTTAAAAATAATCATTTGATTAGGATATTCACATTATTGATTTTTAAGAGAAGGCTTTGTTGAACGATAATATTGGTTTGAGAAAAAATTCACATTAGAAGACCCAATATTATCATTTGACAAAGCCCTTACAAATCAATAAGGAGGGAGAGCAGAAAAATGAAAAATGTGATGTCGAATAAATGGGTAATCACTCTGTATGTGCTCCCTGCACTGTTGCTCATTTTAATTTTAATCTATATTCCTATTGTATTAACAGGATATTATGGCTTAATGGATTGGGACGGTATAGGGGCTAAGACCTTTATTGGGCTAGAAAATTATATAGAGCTCATGAAAGATAAAATGTTCTGGACTAGTACGTATCATTCGGTTTTATTAGCAGTATTTTCTGCAATAAGCCTAGTAGCATATTTAGTAATCTCGTTAATTTTAGCAAGTAAGATTAAGGGAGCAGGATTTTTACGCAAAATTTACTTAATTCCAATGCTATTATCCTCTGTAGCGATTGCTCAGTTATGGTTAAAAATTTTCGATCCAACAAACGGAATGCTGAACAAGCTTTTGGAAATGTTTGGAGTGGAAAATACACCGATTTGGCTTGCAGATCCTAATTTGGTCCTATATTCGATATTCATTCCAATTGTATGGCAATATGCAGGATTTTATATCATTATTTATTATGCAGCTTTAAAAGGGGTGCCAGATGAAATTATTGAGGCAGCTAAAATTGACGGAGCTACCCCCTTACAAATTGCTTATAAAATAAAGCTCCCACTGATTGCTCCAGTAATAAAAGTAACGATAGTCTTAGCAATTGTAGGTTCATTAAAATACTTTGATTTAATCTATGTAATGACTGGCGGCGGACCTAATGGTGCTAGTGAAGTAATGGCATCTTATATGTATAAGGAAGCATTTAAAACATATAATTTTGGCTATGGTAGTGCTATTGGCTTTGCGTTATTAATAATCTGCCTAGTGATGACATGGGTGATACAAAAATTAACAGCATCAAAAGAAGATGCTCAGTATTAAAGGAGAGAGAGGATCATGAGTGAAGTAGTTGTACAAAAAAATAATAAAACTAATTTATCCACATCTCCTAAAACAAGAGGATCAATTGGAAGTAAAATAGGATACGGAATTTTGTATCTAGTACTAGGAATAATTGCCATTTTTCAAATATATCCACTTATTTGGTTATTCTTCTTTTCTTTAAAAACGAATCAAGAAGTTTTTGGCTTATCTCCATTTGCTCTTCCAAAAGATCCACAGTGGGAGAACTATGTAAAAGTATGGACTCAAGGGAATATAAGCCAATATTTCTTTAATAGTGTGTGGATTACTATTGTCGCAGTAGTTTTAACGGTAATTCTAGCAAGCTTTGTTACTTTTGCAATAACAAGAATGCATTGGAAACTAAGTAAACTTGTTCTTGGATTGTTTATGGTTGGAATTATGATTCCATTGCATTCCACCTTAATTCCTTTATTTAGTTTCTTTAATCAATTGCAACTAATCGATAATCCGATTTCAATTATCATATCGTATACAGCGTTTAACCTACCGCTTACCATCATGATTTTATTAGGATTCTATCAAGCGTTACCACGTGAACTGGAAGAAGCAGCTGTAATGGATGGTTGTTCGATCCATCGCATATTCTTTCAAATCACACTACCAATGACAACTCCTGTTATGGCAACAGTTGTTATTATCAATATGATTTATAACTGGAATGAATTTGTATTCGTTAATACGTTCATTAGTTCTGATAAATGGAAGACTTTAACCGTAGGTGTTAATAATTTCGTAGGTCAATATTTAACAGATTGGGGAGCTATTGGCGCTACCTTGATGATAAGTATTATTCCAATTCTAATTGCTTTCATCATCCTAAGTAATAAGATTGTCGAAGGATTAGCTGCCGGCTCTGTAAAAGGATAAAAAGGAGGAAATAATCACGATGCCAAAAAATTTATTTTTTAATGCTCATCATTCTCCAATAGGAGCGTTCTCTAGCTTTACGCTAGGATTTCCTGGAGCTGGTGGTGGATTAGATTTAGAATTAGGTCGTTCTCCAAAGCAAAATATTTATATTGGTGCTGAAGCTTTAGATAAAGAAGGGACATATGAAGCTTTTCCGTTCTTTGCATATCAAGCCGATGATGAAAGTAAGAGATATGATATTGAAAATATGGACCCAGATCCTGATAAGCCTAATATAATTTTTCCTATCTCTAAAGATAAAATAAAACGTAATTTTCAACTTGGAACAGATACATGGGAATCAGAGGATCTAACTTTTACTATTTATTCCCAAGTAGAAGGTGTTCCAGATCCAAAAGCTGCAAATGAAGAAGAATTGAAAAGTACTATTTTGCCAGCTGTACTTGCTGAATTGACAGTAGATAATACAAACGGAGCAAGAAATAGACGTGCTTTTTTCGGCTATCAGGGGAGTGATCCTTATTCATCGATGCGAAGAGTCGATGATACAATGGATGGTTTTGCAGGTATTGGTCAAGGCAGATTGACTGCTATTGTATCCAATAATTCTGATGTGAAATCAGCAATGCACTTTAGTTTGGAAAATATTCTAACAACTCCTGAAGAAGAGAATTGGACATTTGGATTAGGACCTTTAGGAGCACTTGTTATGGATGTTCCAGCAGGAGAAAAAAGAACATACCAATTTGCCATCTGTTTTTATAGAGGTGGGATTGTAACTGCAGGAATGGATACTTCTTATTACTATACAAACTTCTTTAATAATATCGAGTCTGTTGCTGAATATGCGCTTGAAAACTTCGATTTACTTGCAGACAGAGCGAAAAATGCGAATAAAAAAATAGATAGTACAAATCATTTATCGGAAGATCAAAAATTTATGTTGATTCACTCGATTCGCAGCTATTATGGATCTACACAATTGTTAGATTATAATGGTGAACCCTTCTGGGTAGTGAATGAAGGGGAATATAGAATGATGAATACATTTGATTTAACGGTTGATCAAATTTTCTTTGAGCTAAGAATGAATCCATGGACAGTAAAAAATGAATTAGATATGTTTGTCCAACGATTTAGTTATCAAGATACTGTTCGTTTTCCAAATGATGATACAGAATATCCTGGTGGGATAAGTTTTACTCATGATATGGGTGTAGCAAATACAATTTCTCGTCCGCAATACTCATCCTATGAGTTGTATGGACTTGATGGTTGCTTCTCGCATATGACCCATGAACAGCTAGTAAACTGGGTATTATGTGCTGCCCTTTATGTTCATCATACAGGTGATCAAAAATGGTTGGATGCAAATCTGGAGATAGTGGAACAATGTTTTAAAAGTATACTAAACAGAGATCATCCAGAACCTGATAAGCGAAATGGTTTAATGGGGCTAGATTCTTCAAGGGTAATGGGCGGTGCGGAAATTACCACTTATGACAGTCTTGACGTGTCGTTAGGGCAAGCGCGAAACAATATTTATCTTGCAGGAAAAATATGGGCTTCCTATATTGCACTTGAAAAAATATTTACGGAAAATGAAAGAGAAGATTTAGCTAAGCTTGCAGGTGAGCAAGCAGAAAAATGCGCAGCAACTATTGTCGAGCATGTTACCGAAGATGGGTATATTCCAGCTGTCATTGGAGAAGGAAATGACTCGAAAATTATCCCTGCAATAGAAGGACTGATTTTCCCATACTTAACAAATTGTAAGGAAGCGTTAGATGAACACGGACGATATGGCACCTATATTCAGGCATTAAAGACACATCTTGAAACAGTGTTAACAGAAGGTGTTTGTCTATTTGAGGATGGAGGATGGAAAATCTCCTCTACAAGTAATAATTCATGGCTAAGCAAAATTTATTTATGCCAATTTATCGCTCGAGAAATTCTAGACTGGGAATGGGATGAAAAAGGGGCAAAAGCAGATGCTGCACATGTAGAATGGCTAACACATCCTGAGTTATCTGTTTGGAGCTGGAGCGATCAAATAATAGCAGGTGAAATCGCAGGAAGTAAATACTATCCACGGGGAGTAACTAGCATCTTGTGGTTGGAGGAACAGCATTAAAAAGTAACTATGGTGAAAAAAGCATTCCTAGGGAAAGGGGGAATGGGAGCTTATGTAGCCCCATTTCCTTTATTTACAGTTATTTGCCAGAGAGATTTACTCTTAGTTTGCAAGAAAGATAATAAAGATTAGGCAGAAAGTTAGCAGGAAAGAAGAAAGTAGAGGGGAATTGCATGTCAACAAAACCAATGGGAAAATTATATACCATCTGTGAATGGATTATGAAGCTAGCCTATATTAATTTACTATGGATTATGTTCCTATTAAGTGGATTAATTTTATTCGGTTTTATGCCTGCGACAGTAGCATTATTTACTGTTGTTCGGAAATGGTTTATGAAAGAAACCGAGATACCCATCTGGAAAACATTCTTCTCTGTCTATAAAAGTGAATTTATCAAAAGTAATGGTTTTGGCATAGTATTTGCAATGGCTGGAGCGATGTTGTATCTAGATTACTATCTAATTTTAAATCTAGAGGGAATAATCAGTATTATATCAACAAGTATCTTATTACTAATTTCTTGCTTGTATATTATTACACTTTTATTCTTCTTTCCTGTATATGTTCATTTTCAATTAAATTTTATCGCGTATTTTAAATATTCTTTTTTTCTAGGGGTATTAAATCTCCATCTATTGATTCTAGTAATCCTTGGAGTAGCTGCAGATATTTTTCTATTAATTTATTTACCTGGTCTTCTACCATTTTTCAGCGGTGTTTCAATAGCTTGTATACTAATGTCAGGTGGTCTATTCATTTTTCAGCGATTGCAAAACCAGAAAACAAACAATCATCACGGAATAAGTAGAGTTTGAGACGAAATTTATCGTGAAAGAAAAATTTATAGAAAAACTTGTAAAAAAACAGTTTGTATATTGAATGAACGAACTTAATCATGGTATAATTTGATTAACTTGATGGGGGAGATAGAATGACGAATATTCAAAGAGTAATTGAAAAGTTAATCGAACCTGCAAGAAGATTTGAATCAACAACGGATATATTAGTAAAAGGTTCAGCTAATGTTGATGTTGAAGGAATTGTAATCGCATTCATGCTTACGCAAGAAGTATTAGAAAAAGCAATTTCTATTGGAGCAAATATGATTATTACACATGAAGGTCCCTTTTATAGTCATGATAATTGGAAAGAGGCATATGCTGAAGATCCAATTTGTAATGCAAAACTCCAAGTAATAGAAGAAGCAAATATTAATATTTTTCGCTTTCATGATTATTTTCATCGCTACACTCCAGATGGAATTATGGTCGGTTTGATTCGAAAGCTTGAATGGGAGAAATATGTTGAAGAGAACCAGCCTACTGCAACTATTTTAACCATTCCAAAGAAATCGGTTATGGAGATAGCAATGTATGTAAAGGAAAAGCTTGGCGCTCCTTTTGTTAAAGTTGTTGGTGATCAGTTCATGGAATGCGAAAGAATCGGAGTGCTGGCAGGTTATCGAGGTGGAGGAGAATTAGTCATTCCTTTATTTCAGAATCAACACCTAGATTTAGTTATAGCAGGTGAAGGTCCAGAATGGGAAGCTCCAGAATATGTAAGGGATGCTATCCACCAAGGAGAAAAAAAGGCACTTATTATGATTGGTCATGCAGTTAGCGAAGAACCTGGAATGGAGTACCTCCAATCATTAGTTCAAGCATACTTTCCACATATTCCAGTTCATTACTTCAAAGAAAAGCCATTGTATCAAATTTATTAAATATTTAAAAAGATAATCGCTTTTTAGGTATACTACCATACTAGTATTTTTCTGAAAAAATACAATCTTATCACTCTCAATCACTTCATTTAATTGTTTCATCTCAAATTTTCTATAACATTATATCCTTTTACATAATAGCATTTCATAATTTGTAACAGGACTTCTAAAATTCGTAAAAGTAAGCGCTTTATCAAGAAAGTGTATTTGCTTCATCTTCGTAAGATGAAGCTTTATAATAGTCAAATACTTCTTAAAGAATTTGTATATGACTAAAAAGTTACTAATAATAGAAATGGGGGGTCCTAATGGAAACTGAAGTAGTTCATTCACAGGTAAAGACTACTAGTAAGCCAAAAAGAAACAAATTTAAAACTTTGAAGATTGCTATACGAAAAGATTGGCAGCTTTATTCTTTGTTAATATTGCCAATCATCTATTTATTAATCTTTAAATATGGTCCTATGCTTGGAAATGTTATCGCTTTCAGAAGGTATATGCCAGGCGGTAAGATTTATGGCGAGCAATGGGTCGGTTTGTATTATTTGCAAATGTTTATTGAAGATCCAGTTTTTTGGAATGTATTTAAAAATACTTTTATTTTAGGTGGATTAACACTGCTATTTTGTTTTCCAATGCCGATTATTTTTGCTCTTCTTTTAAATGAAGTGAAGTCAAAAAAATTCAAAAAGTTTGTACAGACTGCTTCTTATTTACCGCATTTTTTATCTATCGTTATAATTGCTGGGATGGTTTTACAATTAACCGCATTAAACGGTTCGATCAATGCCATAGTAGAATTTTTCACAGGAGATAAAATAAGCTTTATTCAAAGTCCAGAATGGTTTAGGACCATTTATGTTACATCAGAAGTATGGCAAGGAATGGGATGGGGAGCCATTCTTTACTTGGCAGCCTTAACAACTATTGATGAATCCCTCTATGAAGCAGCGAAAATAGATGGTGCAAATCGTTGGAAACAAACACTGCATATTACGATTCCTGGTATCTTACCGACAATTGTTACCCTATTAATTCTAAACATAGGAAGCTTTCTAGCGGTTGGCTTTGAAAAAATCTTATTGATCTATAATCCTTTAACATATGAAACTTCCGATGTTCTTTCTACTTATCTATACCGGGTTGGTCTAGAGTCTAATAATTTCAGTTATGCTGCAGCTATTGGATTATTTGAATCTATCATTGGATTAATACTTGTTTTAACGGCTAATAGTATTTCAAGAAAACTTACAGAAAGAAGTTTATGGTAGGAGGGGAGACTAGATGAAAGAATCGAAGCAGTATAAAATCTTTAAAGTCTTTAATGTTTGTATTCTATTAGTAATCATTTTTTGTACGTTATATCCGTTCATAAATGTTGTGGCACAGTCATTTAGTAGTGAGTCCTATATTAATTCAGGACAGGTAAATTTATTGCCAAAAGGTTTTAATGTAGATACCTATCAAAAAGTTCTTAGTGATGATATGTTCTGGATAAATTATAAAAATACAGTTGTTTATACAATAGTGGGGACAATCATATCCATGTTTTTAACAACTATATTTGCATATGCACTTTCAAAAAGAAGATTGGTTGGCCGCAGGTTTTTAACAGTGTTTGCCGTTTTTACCATGTTCTTTAACGGAGGCTTGATTCCAAACTATGTATTAATCAATGCATTGGGCTTCGGTAATACGATGTGGGCAATTGTTATCCCTGGAGCAATTAGTATTTACAATATGCTAATAATGAAATCCTTTTTTGAAAATATGCCTGAAGAATTAGAAGAGGCAGCTTCTATTGATGGTTTAAACACATACGGTATTTTATTAAAAATAGTTTTGCCGCTAAGTAAAGC
Organism: Niallia sp. HCP3S3_B10; assembly: GCF_052064465.1. NCBI lineage: Bacteria > Bacillati > Bacillota > Bacilli > Caryophanales > Bacillaceae > Niallia > Niallia sp. HCP3S3_B10. Next base: position 11,970 of record NZ_JBQHVO010000071.1, read on the forward strand.
GGTAATTGCCACAATGGTATTATTCTATGCGGTTGCATATTGGAATTCTTGGTTTAGTGCTTTCATTTATTTAGATAAAAAAGAATTATTTCCAGTAACAATTTACTTAAGAAATATGATTGCAGGGGCAACAAGCGCTATGTCAGCAGGAGCAACGTCGGCAGACAACTTAACACAGATTTCCGCCAACATTAAAGCCGTAACAATGGTTTTAACCATTTTACCAATACTGTCTGTTTATCCATTTGTACAAAAATACTTTGTTTCTGGTGTCATGCTCGGCTCTGTTAAGTAGTAAAACAGGGTCGCTAGTAACTGGAATTCAGCGTAGTTATTTTTCGAAGAAGTGTTAACCATTTGCCATATCTTGAGAAAAAAACCTACGCTTTTCCTATATATATAAGGGGAGGAAATACCATGAAGAAAAGTTTAAAAAAGGTTGGGTTATTTCTAAGTTTATGTATGTTTGTACTTATTACAGCTGCGTGTTCTGATGATGATGCGGCAAGCACAGAAGTATCTACAAAAGGAGCTATGGAATCGTACTCGGTTGGAGACACATTTAAAGCTACGGAACCATTTGAATTACCAATCTTATATATGGAACAGTCTACATATCCTTATGAGAAAGATTGGCTTCTATGGGATAAAATAACAGAAATTACGAATGTTACTTTAGAGCCAACAATTGTACCTTTGAGTGATTATACGCAAAAAAGAAGTTTGTTGATTAGTTCAGGTGAAGCACCATTATTAATTCCAAAAACATATCCTGGCGAAGAAACTGCGTTTGTTTCTTCAGGTGCTGCACTTCCAGTAAGCGATTACATTGATAAAATGCCTCATTTAAAAGATAAAATAGAAAAATGGAACCTAGAAGAAGAGATAGATACTTTACGACAACAGGATGGAAAGTTTTATGTCCTTCCAGGTTTGCATGAAGAAGTTTGGCCAGATTATACATTGATCGTTAGAACAGATGTCTTTGAAGAAAATAATATTGATATACCAACAACTTGGGATGAACTATATGTAGCAATGAAGAAGTTAAAAGAAATCTATCCAGACTCTATTCCGTTCTCCGATCGTTTTAAGTTTGATAGTACCCTAAATATTGCTGCAACAGGCTTTGGAACAAAGGCAGGATGGGGATATGGAAATGGATTATCTTATATAGAGGAACAAGATGAATTTGTTTATGCACCTACTACAGACGAATACAAAGAATTAGTAACTTATTTTCATAAACTAGTAGACGAAGGGCTGTTAGATGAAGAGAGTTTCACACAGACTGATGAACAGGCAACGCAAAAATTTGTAACTGGAAAGTCCTTTATTATCAATGGTAACTCACAAACTATTAATTTACACCGCACAGATATGGATAAAACATTAGGAAAAGGAAATTATTCCATTTCAAAAATAACCGTTCCTGGTGGTCCTGCAGGTCAATTAATGGCAGGTTCTCGATTAGAAAATGGTGTTATGATTTCTTCAAAAATAAAGGAAAGTGAATATTTTGAAGCAATTCTGCAGTTTGTTGACTGGTTATATTACAGTGATGAGGGTCAAGAATTCGCTAAATGGGGAGTGGAAGGAACAACATTTACAAAAGAAGATGGAGTAAGAACCTTAACGGAAGACGTCACTTATAACGGTCTAAATCCAGAAGGAACAAAAGATTTACGTGTGGATTATGGATTCTCAAATGGGGTTTTTGCATATGGGGGAACAACAGACTTACTTCAATCTATGATGAGTGAAGAGGAAATTAAATTCCAAAACGATATGAAAGCAGTGAAAACAACAATTCCAGCAGAACCAATTATTCCGTATTCTGTAGAAGATAGAGAAAGAGCTACTTTACAAAGCACACCTTTAAAAGACTATACGACTCAAAACACATTAAAGTTTATTTTAGGTACACGTGATTTAAGTGAATATGATGCTTTTATTAAGGAGCTAAAAAGTCAAGGGTTAGATCAATATGTAGAAACAGCAAATAAAACATACCAAGAATATAAGAAGAATAATAATTAATAGATGAAGAATTGATGAGGTATCCTATAGCGACTAGCAATAAGGATACCTTATCCTATATATTTTTTCATTAGGACATTTCTTTATTCTGAAAGAAGGTGAAAGGCATGGAACATAAAAAAGAGTTTGGACAAGGGATCTTATTTACATTCAGCAATTACGTATATTGGATATTATTAACCAATATTTATTTTGTAGCAACAAATGCAATATTCATTTTTTTCTTTATGACATTAACACCAACGTTCTCTAATATCGGTTTGTATGTTCTTGCATTAATTCCATCTGGTCCTGCTATATCAGGATTACTTTATTCCATGGAGAAATTAGTGAGAACGAAGGAACTGTCACCCACTGCGGACTTTTTCTATGGCTATCGATCAAATTTAAAAGGCACGTTTTTCACCTGGACAATAATCCTTGCCGTATACTTTGTTTTACTCATCGATTTACAATACCTCCGAATAACAGTAACTCCAGTCAATCAAATGATTTTTATCGTATTGCTTGTACTTACTCTTATTTGGACAATGCTTAGTATCAATATGTTAGTGATCAATGCAAGGTTTACTTTTCGGATAAGAGATTTAGTAAAGTTATCTGCCTTTTATCAGTTTACTAAATTTAAAGAAACGATAGGCAATATATTGATATTATTTTTAGTTGCTTTTGTAACAGTATTTACGACTGATTTTTTAGTGATTTTTATTGCAAGTTTGATTGCGATGGGGATGACATTTAATTCTAAGGCGATGTTAGGTCATATTGAAAGTAATTTTCTAAAGAAGACAGGAAACAGTGATACAAGTGTATAGGATTCATAATTCAAACGAAGGAGAATAAAAATGTTAACTACGCAAGGAGTGAGGGTTTCTTCAAGAGATTACTCCTATAATATTTTAAAAGAAAAAATTATGAGTTTGGAATTAGAACCAGGTACGAAGATATCTGAAAAAGAAATTGCAGATGAGCTTAATGTAAGCAGAACTCCTGTTAGAGAAGCATTTATGAAGCTAGCACAAGAGGAATTGCTTGATATTATCCCTCAATATGGAACGATTGTATCAAGAATAAATTTAGAGCATGTAGAAGAAGGTCGCTTTATTAGAGAAATGGTGGAAAAGGAAATTGTTATACTGGTCAGTAAGGATTTTCCAGAAGTATTTCGTTTTCGATTAGAAAGTAATATTAGAATGCAAGAACTTTGTATGGAACAAAATAATTTTCAAAAAATATTTGAACTAGATGAGGAATTTCACCAATTATTATTTGCTGCCTGTCGAAAAGAACGAACATGGAATATGCTTCAGCTTCTAAATAGTCATTTTAAGCGATTACGACTCCTCAGATTTTCTAGTGATACAAATTGGGAAATAATCATTAATCAACATAAGTCTCTTTATCAACTAATTACGAATAAGGAAGGAGAAAAGGCAAGTGAAATAATGGAGAAACATCTTCGGCTAGCCTTTTTAGAACAGCATGTTTTAAAGGAAAAGTATCCAAATTACTTTATTGGCTAAAAATTATTTAAGCATTGTTTAGTAGGGAAAGAAAATTTCTATTTTATCTATTTAGATAGGTAGAGGATACATTTTCAAGGTGAAGATATGGATTATCCAAAGAAAAACCACTAACTGTTTTTTATTTCTTATATTCAGGTAAGGAGAGAGGGAGAGTGTTGATGAAAGTAATAGAAGAAGATTTTTTATTACAAAATGAATCTGCAATAATTCTATATCATGAATATAGTAAGTCCATGCCAATAATTGATTATCATTGCCACTTAAGTCCAAAAGAAATAGCAGAAAATAAATCCTTCGATACTATTAGTGAGCTATGGTTAGCAGGAGATCATTATAAATGGAGAGCAATGCGATACTTCGGAATAGAGGAGGACTATATAACTGGGAAGGCAAGTAATTATGAGAAGTTCCAAGCTTGGGCAAAAGTTCTTCCTTATTGCATAGGAAATCCTTTATATCATTGGTCCCAATTAGAATTAAAGCGATATTTTCAGATTGACACTGTATTGAATGAAGATACTTGCAATGAAATCTGGAATATTTGTAATGAGAAGCTTAAGCAAAAAGAATATACTGCCCAAGGATTTATTGCTAAATCTAATGTCGAAATGATTGGGACAACAGATGATCCTTTAGATGATTTAGAATATCACAGCATGATAAAGGAAAATTCGGAGATTAAAACAAAGGTTCTTCCTTCATTTCGACCTGATTCTTTACTTGAAATTAATCAAGAATCGTTCCTTTCTTATATAAGAAATTTGGGAAAGAAAACAAATACTAGCATTACAGATTACGAGTTTTTTCTAAAAGCGATTAAAAAACGTATTGATTATTTTCATCTAAAAGGATGTAGAATTGCTGATCATGGGTTGGAAGAATTGCCATATGAAGAATGCACGTTAGGAGAGGCAAGTCGCATTTTTCTAGCAAAGCTTGAAGGAGCAACCATTTCTAAACAAGAGGAAAATAAGTTTAAAACGTATACATTCCTATACCTTGGACAGTTATATTCTTCCTTAGGCTGGGTGATGCAACTGCATATTGGAGCAAAGAGAAATAATAATAATCGTATGCTTCAGTCATTGGGTGCTAATACAGGCTATGATTCCATTAATGATTTTACCTTAGCAAGACCGCTTAACCAATTTTTAAATAGCTTGGATAAAGATAATCAATTGCCAAAAACAATCCTATATTCGTTGAACCCTAATCATGGTCCAATCATTGCCTCAGCCGCAGGAAACTTTCAAGCAGCAGGGGTGAAGGGGAAAATACAAAGTGGAGCCGCATGGTGGTTTAATGATCATAAAGATGGAATGATAAATCAAATGAAAGATTTAGCCAATATAGGGATTTTGTCAACATTCATTGGAATGTTAACAGATTCGAGAAGTTTTTTATCCTACACCCGGCATGAGTATTTTAGAAGAATTCTTTGTAATATGCTAGGGAGCTGGATAGAAAATGGAGAGGTCCCAAAAGATTATGATTTTATTGGAAAATTAGTTCAGGATATTTCTTATTTTAATGCAAAAAATTATTTTGAGATTAATAGAGATAATTGATAAAAAGAGATGACTTTCTAGGAGGATTCATAAGTGAAGGTAGCATTTAGATGGTTTGGTAGAGAAGATGATAGTGTTTCATTAGAGCATATTAGACAAATACCTGGAATAGATGGGGTAGTTGGAGCATTGTTTGATATTCCAGTTGGAGAGGTTTGGCCAGAAGATAGAATTATGGAGTTAAAGGAAGAAATCAATAGAAATGGTATGAGTTTAGATGTTATTGAGAGTGTTAATATTCATGAAGACATTAAACTTGGACTTCCATCAAGAGAAAAATATATTGAAAATTATAAGCAAACGATTCGTAATCTAGCAAAAGCTGGAGTGAAGGTTATCTGCTATAATTTTATGCCGATTTTTGATTGGACGCGTTCAGATCTAGCAAAGGAACTTCCTGATGGGTCGACTGTTTTAGCATATGAAAAGGGGAAAATAGAATCGATTGAACCAATGGCTTTAATTGAGCAAATGGAGAACTTATCAAATGGATACTCATTGCCCGGATGGGAACCGGAAAGACTTAAATCCATTAAGTATCTATTTCAATTATATAAAGATGTAACAGAAGAAGATCTATTTAACCATCTTCAGTATTTCTTAGAACAAATCATTCCAGTTGCAGAAGAATGTGATATTAAAATGGCTATCCACCCAGATGATCCACCATGGTCTGTTTTTGGCTTGCCTAGGATCGTTCTTTCAAAGGAAAATTTAGACAGAATTATTAAGTTAGTAGATAGTCCATCTAATGGTTTAACAATATGCACGGGTTCTTTAGGAGCAAATCCCAATAATGATATTCCTGATATATTACGACATTTTTTGAAAAAAGAACGTGTACCTTTTGTGCATATTCGGAATATCAAAATTGCAGAAAATGGAGATTTCGAGGAAACATCCCATAGAAGTACGGAAAATGGCACGCTAGATTTATATGAAATAGTTAAGGCGCTACATGATTATGAATTTAAAGGTTATTTCAGACCAGATCACGGTAGAATGATTTGGGGAGAAAAGGCAAGACCTGGTTATGGTCTTTATGATCGAGCTTTAGGAATAATGTATATATTAGGAATTTGGGATAGTTTGGAAAAAGGCGAAGGAATCAAACAGAAAGGGGAAGACAAAAATGTTGCCTTTAATTGAAAATCTATCAGGGAAAGTTGCGGTTATTACTGGCGGTGGAGGAGTACTATGTAGTTGTATGGCAAAGGAGTTAGCTAGACAAGGTGTAAAAGTAGCACTGCTTAATCGTACGTATGAAAAAGCTCAAAAGGTAGCAGAAGAAATAAATATCGCAGGTGGAACAGCTATTGCAGTTGCATGTGATGTAGTCGATGTCCATAGTGTAAAAGAAGCAGAGAAAATTGTATACGAAACTTTTGGGAACTGTGACATTTTAATTAATGGAGCGGGAGGAAATCATCCAAAGGGGGTTACATCAGAGGAAATTCTTCGTATGGAAGATTTAGATAAAGAAGGGATTACGAGTTTCTTCGATTTAACAATTGAGGGATTTTCATTTGTATTTAATCTAAATATTATCGGAACATTAATTCCTACACAAATATTTTCTAAGCAAATGCTTGGAAAAAGTGGGACTGTCATAAATATCTCTTCTATGAGCGCGCCAAGTCCAATGACAAAAGTACCTGCCTATAGTGCAGCAAAAGCGGGGATTGAAAATTTTACCAAATGGCTTGCTGTTCATATGGCTGAAATCGGTATCAGAGTAAATGCTATTGCTCCTGGCTTCTTTCTTACGAAGCAAAATGAAGGGTTGCTCAAAAACTCTGATGGCACTTATACAGACCGTACGAAAAAAATACTGGCACATACACCAGTAAGAAGATTAGGAAGACCAGAGGATTTATTGGGCACCTTATTGTGGCTAGTTAATGAAGAAACAAGTGGTTTTGTTACCGGAATCAGCGTTCCAGTTGATGGAGGATTTATGGCTTACTCAGGAGTTTAACTGCTGAAGCTCTTAAAACAATATTTCCTGGGGAATTTCGACATTTACAAAAGATTGAAACTATCCTGAAGAGTAAAAATAAAATGAAAAGGATGATATTTTACAAGAAAATATTTCTGAAAATGTATGTGAACAAAAGAATAGGAGAGAAGGAAATGAAACCTATTATTGTAGCAGCAAAAGGAAAGGGAAAGTTAACAGAAAATTGGAAGTACTGTATCGGAACAGGAAGGCTGGGATTGGCTCTTCAGAAAGAATATCTTGATCATTTAAAAATAATCCAGGAGAAAATAGGTTTTAAATATATAAGAGGACATGGGCTGCTTTCTGATGATGTTGGTATTTATCGGGAAATGAAGATAGGAGAGGAAGTAAAGGTATTTTATAATTTTACTTATATTGATCGTATCTTTGATTCCTTTCTTGATTTGAATCTACGCCCGTTCATTGAATTAGGTTTTATGCCTGATTTGTTAGCTTCTGGTGATCAAACAATTTTTTATTGGAAAGGAAATGTTACACCGCCGAAAGATTATCAAAAATGGAGTGATTTAGTTACAGCGGTAGTAGAGCATTTTATCGAAAGATATGGATTAGAGGAAGTAAAAAAATGGCCATTTGAGGTTTGGAATGAGCCTAACTTAGTGAATTTTTGGAAGGACGCAGATAAGCAAGAATATTTTAAACTATATAAAGTAACGGCATTAGCAATAAAAGCTGTGAACCAGGATTTACAGGTTGGAGGTCCGGCAATATGCGGGGGAGCAGATGAGTGGATTGTTGATTTCTTGGAATTTTGTCATAAAGAAGAAGTGCCAGTCGATTTTGTCAGCCGTCATGCCTATACATCGCAAAGTCCTAAGAAAGTGACTCCCGATTACTATTATCAAGACCTAGTGGATAATACGGACATGCTTCAACAATTTGAGGAAGTACGTGGTCTAATTAAAAAATCAGCCTTTTCTGATTTACCATTCCATATTACAGAATATAATACGTCGTACAGTCCCATTAATCCAGTGCATGATACACCACTAAATGCTGCTTATCTTGCACGCATATTGAGTGAGGGAGGAGATTATGTAGACTCATTTTCCTATTGGACATTTAGTGATGTTTTTGAGGAGTCTGATATACCGAAGGCACCATTCCATGGAGGGTTTGGGTTAATAGCCCTTCATTCCATCCCAAAGCCTACCTTTCATTTATTTGCCTTTTTCAACAGGCTTGGTGAGGAAATGCTCTATCGCGATGCCCAAATGATTATTACTCGAAAAGAAAATGGATCTATTGCCCTTGTAGCTTGGAATACTGTGATGGAAAAAGGGGAGGGCTTTGAAAAAGATTTATTGATACAAATACCTGTTAGCAGCGACCAATACTTTCTTAAGCGGCAAAGTGTCGATGAACACCATGCGAATTCTTGGAAAGTGTGGAAAGAAATGGGGAGACCTCGTTTTCCAGACAAACAGTCAATTGAAACATTAAGAGAAGCTTCTATACCAAAGCTTATGACGGCAAAAATAAATAAAGAGGAAGAGGGCTATTTAAAGCTTGCTATTACATTATCTAAAAATGAAGTAACGCTAATAGAACTAAATGAAATGAAAGATGAAACAGAAACATATAAAGGAATCGATGATAGTCTGATAACTTCCTATACGTCTTAAAAAAGGAGTGATTGTTTAAATGAGTGGTGCATTTAAAACAGGGAAATACCGAAATGTATTTAAAGAGTTGGGTTATACAGATCATGCTATTCAGACAAAATTAGAAGATGCGTGGACTCAAATTTTTTATGGAGATAATGACACTAGAATATATTTTCCTTCTAGTGATGGTGGTTACTTATTAGATACAGGTAATCTAGATGTTAGAACGGAAGGCATGTCCTATGGAATGATGATTTCTGTCCAGTTAGATAAAAAAGAGGAATTTGACCGAATATGGAATTGGACAAAGAAGCATATGTACATGCATACTGGTGAAAATGCTGGCTATTTTGCTTGGTCTTGCAATCCAGATGGAACAAAGCGGGCGTATGGTCCAGCTCCAGATGGAGAAGAGTATTTTGCACTTGCTCTATTTTTTGCAGCACATCGATGGGGAGATGGGGAAGAACCTTTCAACTATAGTCAGCAAGCAAGAAGCTTATTACGAACCTGCCTACATAAGGGGGAAAATGGAGACGGGAACCCAATGTGGAATTTAGACAATAAGTTAATAAAGTTTGTCCCTAATTGTGAATTTACCGATCCGTCCTATCATCTACCTCATTTCTATGAGCTTTTTGCTAGCTGGGCATTTCCGGAAGATCGAGGATTTTGGAAGGAAGCTGCCAAGGCAAGTCGTGAATATTTGGAACTTTCTTGCCATCCAGAAACAGGGCTCTCCCCTGAATATGCCTTTTATGATGGGACACCAAATAATGAAAAAGGCTACGGCCATTTTTATAGTGATTCCTATCGTGTTGCTGGGAATATTGGTCTTGATTATGAATGGTTTAGAGGAAGTGAATGGGAAAGGAAAACGGCTAATAAAATTCAGAACTTTTTCGCAGAAATCGATCCTGAAGATTACAGAAGATATACGATTGATGGAGTTCCTTTTTCTGAGAAATCACTTCATCCAATTGGGTTAATTGCAACAAATGCAATGGCTTCTTTAGCAGCAGAAGGCCCGAATGCGAAACGAATGGTTGAATTATTTTGGAATACACCGATCCGAAAAGGGGATAGGCGTTATTATGATAATTGTTTATACTTTTTTAGTTTACTGGCTTTAAGTGGTAATTTCCGAATTTGGAATCCTGCAGAATAAGGACTAAAGATTATTCATACTTGTAAAAAAATTTTGATTAAATCTACGAAAATAGCATTAATCCGGTTGCACCATAAACCTTAGAAAGTTCTCTGTGGTAAAAGCAGCAGACCCTAGCGCAGAAGAGGAAAAATCGATATCTGAAAAATGGATAGCAAGTTCCGATTGATGAAAGGGTAAAGTATGATTACTTATCATTTTTTTCACGCGTGGCTCTATCCATTTTTTTGCTAAGGTTAGACGATTGCCAATAATAACTTGCTCTGGATTAAAGGTATGAATGATATTAATTATTCCAGCTCCTAAATGATCACCAACATCATTCAATAGATTGATTGCTAGCTCATTTCCTTGGTTGGCAAGTTCAATCAAATCATTTAAATGGACTTGATCTGTATCCCCATGCTTCCATTCGGAGGCTTTCGTTAATAGATATTGCTCCGATGCATATAGCTCCCAACAGCCAATATTACCACATCGACATTTCATTCCATCCTTTTGAATGGTCATATGGCCTATTTCTCCAGAATAACCATTGCTTCCTTTATACAATTCTCCGTCCATAATAATTCCAGCGCCAATACCAATTCCCGCACTTACATAGATAAGATTTTGATAAGGTTGGCCGAGACCAAATTGCTTCTCTCCATATGCTCCTGCGTTTGCTTCGTTTTCAACTAAGACTGGCAGATTAAATAATTCTTCTAAAGGCTTTTTTAGGGAAACATTATGCCATCCAAGATTTGGAGCAAGCAGAATATCGCCTTCCATGTTAATAATGCCAGGTGCTCCAATACCAATCCCGATTACACCATAAGGAGACTCAGGAGCAATGTCCATTAAAGTAGTAATTATATTTTTAATAATCTGTAGTGTATCTTCAAAGGTTAAATTTACATACTTTTCATTGATTCGGTGGATGATTTTTCCTTGTAAATCAGTTAAGATTCCTAATATGTAATTGACACCTAGGTCGATACCAATCGAATAACCAGCATGTTCATTTAATAGTAACATGACAGGTCTTCTGCCCCCACTCGATTCTCCATGACCAGATTCATAAATTAATTGTTTGTCTAGTAACTCAGATACTAAGGAGGAAACAGTTCCTTTTGTTAAACCTGTTTGTTGAGCTATTTCAGCTCGGGAAATAGGAGCAGTGTTCTTAATTAAATTTAAACAGAGTGATTTATTCTCTTTTTTAACTAGTTGTTGATTCCAAGTGACATGCATAGCTATTCCTACTCTCCTTCTCATAATGATGGAATTATGTGTTTGTTGGGTTAATTTTCTACATACTCCGAATCTTGCTTTGGGTCTTAGTATAATTGATTAATTATACTATATTTTCTTTATGAACCAAACCGAAAGAGAATTTGTGTTTGAGTCAAGTATTTGTGGGAGAAATTTTTTATCGTCGGAATTTCTCTCTTTTTCAGTGTGTTTGCTATCTCTATTGTTAACGCTTTC
>NZ_JBQHVO010000072.1:0-22919 GCF_052064465.1 Niallia sp. HCP3S3_B10
AAACACCTCCGAATAATGTCACAATACTTATCTCAAGTATTGCCATTTTGGAGGTGTTTTATATTGTCTCACTATTTTAGGTTAGTCCACCGAATAATATTGAAGAAATCGCTTTTTTTTTAGTATTCACTTTTATTAAATTATTTTTCCATTCTGGCAGAAAACCAATGCCATAAAAACCTAAATTTTCTTCATAATCAGATACAAGTGCATCTAGATCTGTAATAAATCTGGTTCCGTTAACAATCTTTGTGTGATATATATCGCAGCAAAAATAAAAAGGTTATCTATTGTCTTTATATCTTCTCGAAACAGTAGGGGGTTAAAGGATAATTTTTTATTGTATAATCGTCCATAATAAGCACAAACAATTCTGACATTTGATAATGTTTGTAACCAGCTATCTAAGTAAAGGTATGGGACCTTATAATAAATCTTTGCGAAATGTTTTATTAGATCTTCATTTAGATTTCTATAAAATTTTGACAGAAAACCAAATGAGGTGATTTCTAAAGCCACCCAAATAGGAAGGTTATCATCATATTTCCTATAATGATGCTCAATAAATAATTCGACTTTTCGACTTTTTATAGTTAGTGAATTTAGTTCATCTAATCTTGATAGAACTTTTCATTAATGAAATTATCTTTATGTTTGTATCTAAGAAAGCCAAATTTGTGACCAATCTCATAAGAGATATGCGTTCTAAATGCAATCTCAATGGATTCCAAAACTCCCATACTTTCTATCAAATTCATATAATGAGTACATTTTACTAGTTGTTGAATCCTTTAGATATTGTTCCTTATTATGTGGATCTTTAAAAGTGTGTCAGTAAGCAGTTAATCTATAATAATTTATTCTTTGTAGTATATTTTCGGTATTTTCAGAATCGTCTATGTGCAAATTTCTCTTTTTAAACAATTCAATTTGTTCTTTATATGTAGTAGGTTACTTAATTTGAGGTCTATTAATTTCAGTATTCAAATTAAATTTCTCCTTTAAATAAAATGACCCACCTTGGTTCGCGTTAACATACGTTAAGAGGCGTGGTGGGTTCTGTTAGAATAATCATATCTGCTATTTATATATAATGTCAAGACACACGAATTTATTTTCCTGTTCAATTAAAAGGATATATTGAGAAATTATTAATCAAACTTCCATATATAACCCATTCCCCAAACAGTAATTAAATACTTATCTACAGGGAAACCAGCATCTCTAATTTTATCTCTAATATTACGAATATAAGATCGGAGCGTTTGAGTACTTATTTTGTGATCTTCCCAAATATTATCTATTAAAAAATCAGTGGACAAAACTTTGTTATCATTTTTTATCAGCATTTCTAAAATCTTTATCTCTATTTGACTTAGTGGAATTATTTTCTCTCTGTAATGTACTTTCCGTTTTTTTATATTTAATTCTAAGTTATTGTAAGTAAATATATCATTTCTTAATTTATTCTTATGCCTCAATAATGAGTTGATTCTGGCAATTAGCTCGTCCTCATATATTGGTTCAAATAAACAAACGTCTGCCCCACTTTTTAAAATATTAACAAGTGAATAATTTATATTGTTACTTATTACCATGATAAAAGCAGGAGAAATTTTATTAATACTTATACAGATTGATTCCACTGTTATGGATAAATGTTCATCATATATTAAAACAATATCAATTAATGGAGAATAAATGTAATTTGGAATTTCTTCAATATTTATCGGTCCGATACAATTATATCCATTTCTTGTTAATAGAGTATTCCACTTTTCTTCAACACTTGCTCCAATTAACAAAATGTTATTCATTAAAACTCTCCTATTCTAACTTGAATTAGGTTTTAAATAGGATTATATAAGTGAAGTATGTAGAATTTTTGCAGATTAAGCATAAAAAGTTTGCACTTTTTATGCAGTTTATTTATGAAATCCATGGGAATAATATTCTTGTATAAATTAATAGGAGGGAAAAGAATGAATACGAACTACGAAGAATGTATTAAAGCGTGTTTGGAATGTATGAAAGCATGTAATTCTTGTTTTGATGCTTGTTTAAATGAAGAAGATATTAAAATGATGGCTCGTTGTATTAGATTAGATCGAGAGTGTGCGGATATCTGTAGTTTAGCCGCAAAAGCAATGCAGTCTAATAGCCCATTAGTAAAGGAAATATGTTTGTTATGTGCGGATATCTGTGAAAAGTGTGGGGAAGAATGTAAAAAGCACAGTCATCATGAACATTGTCTCCAATGCGCAGAATCTTGCTTTAAATGTGCAGAAATCTGTAGAAAAATGGTTTCTTAATAAAATGTAAAAAATCCTATAAGTTATATATACAAGTATATATAACTTATAGGATTATGATTTAGTTTGATATTTTATCGAATACAGAAATATTAACTCCAAACTTACACATAGCTTCACAGTCTTCTCTTAAATCTGAGAATAGGATATAAGAAATTTTACACATACTGTCATGTTGGAAGGAGGGTCTTAATAATTGTGCTTTAATTTCATTTTTTCTTTTATTTGGAGCAATTAAATAAAATCTGGACTTATCATTGTTAAAGGACATAGCCAAATCCAGTAGGCGTAAAATTCCAGAGTATATAGACGTGGACTTTTCTACTTCAAATGCACCTATAACTTTATTTTCACCATTAAGCCATAGAACATCTATAAAAGAAATCGTTTCACTAACAGCACTTGAAATTGTTTCTAAGTTTAAATGGGGAATAGAAAAGTTCCCTAATTTATATCCTTTCCATTCTCTTTTATGGTCATTTTTTGCTATCCACACATTATAACCAAGAGTCGTCCCTATTTTAGCTAAATAATATTGCATTTCTGTATGTTCATTCTCTTCGGCTAATTCCTTTTGAATTTCTTCATGTCTTTTTTTTAGCTTTTTATTAACTTTATCAATTTCCTGTAATAGTAGAGTATGATTTTCTTGAATAACTTGTCTGCCAGAACCTATCTCATATAGTAATCCTGCTAGTGCACCTAAATCTTTTGATAGGACTAGGTTATGGTTACTATTATACTCCATCATAATTTCCCGCATCGTTAAATAATCTTCCCATGATCCTAATTTAATTTTTTGTTTGAATATCATATTAAAACCTTTAACAATGCTAGTGTTGAAAGGTGGAAAAATAGTAGGATGAAGAAAATATAAAATATTACCTACTGCAGGACCTAGTCCTTTTATATTTTTTTTCTTGAAGTTTCCTAATATTATAGATTAATTGTTTTTCTTGATTATAGAGCAAGGTTTCCTTTAAAAATTGACCAAAGGCTTTTTTATTATCTTCATTTTCATAAATATCAGGTATTCTTAACTTCGGCTTCCAATAAAAAGCATGAGCTGCGCCCTCAAAGATTTGCTTTTGTTCCGCAATTGCTGAAATAGCTACCTCAAGGGATGAACCCTTAAAATCACAAGGAAATGTGTTATTCTCTATTTCTTTAATAACTACTTTTATAGCATTTTTTATTGTACGAAATGCCTTTAGCCTATCGTTGTTATTTATAAACCAGGTTTGGTAAACAGATTCTGGGTCATTTTTATATTCATCGATTGCTTTAAGTAAAGTAAAAGTCATAATATAACTCCTTTATAAATAAAAATTTAGACTCTTTGATTGAATCCTCAAATGATTAACACATATGTTTTCGGTAATTCTTAGGATTAAAGGCTAAAGTTTTTCATGAAACTGCACCTATTTTAGTTTCCATAGTGTAAATGGGACATTGATAAACATATAATATATGTAACATTATGTGGCGAAAAAGTCTTTTAAACAATTCCAAAAAACCTATTTAACTAAGAGGTGTGGTTCAAATATGTGTTTAACAAACAATTTTGTTGAAGAACAGGCTTATAAAGTAAGTAAAACGATAAAAGAAAGTTCCTTATATAAATTTGACCGAGTAATCTACTCAAATAACAACATAGATGTCTTCCTGGATTCTAATTGGGATGAAAAGTCCCTTATTACCAATGTTGTCTTGAAAGATAACTACGATCAAAAATACGTAATAAAGCCAAATCAAAATGGAATAAAATTTGCAAAAGGAGAAATCTCCTTTAAGAAATATACAAAGCTACAAAGGAAAGAAGATACACAAGGAATTTGGGCTTTTATTTTTTCAGTCGTTCCATTATTACTCTTATTTAGTATTATAAGAATGTTCCTGATTTAAGATATATTAAATTTCTGCATAATTTTTGCATTTTTTCTTTGTAAAATAGGGAAAAATAAAATAGGAAGGAGCAGAAACAGTCAATATACCACTAAATATTTTTCAACTTTTTATGAGGAACATCTAATTGTTGAACAAGAAAAAAAGGAGAATTCTAATGAAGAAAAAAACTTTCATGAAAAGCAGCCTAATCTTAACGCTATTGGTCTTATTATTAGCAGCTTGTTCAAACAATAACAACGACAATAGCTCAAACACAAGTGAAGAGGGAATGGATATGTCTTCTCATGATATGGAAGGGATGGACATGTCTGGTTCAGGAGAAGTTCCTGAAGGTCTAAAAGTCGCTGAAAATCCTAAATATGAGGTTGGAAGCAATGCAATAATCAATGCAGACCATATGGAAGGTATGGATGGAGCAGAAGCCACAATCGTAGGTGCTTACGATACAATCGTTTACACAATTTCATATACTCCAACCACTGGTGGAGAAAAAGTAACAAATCATAAATGGGTAATTCAAGAGGAAATTGAAGACGCTGGAGATGAGGCAATTGAGCCAGGTACAGAAGTTATAGTCAACGCAGACCATATGGAAGGCATGAATGGGGCAAAGGCTACAATCGATTCAGCAGAAAAAACAACGGTTTATATGGTAGATTACACTCCAACCACAGGTGGAGAAAAAGTAACGAACCACCAATGGATTACGGAAAGTGAATTATCTCCAGTAGAATAATAATAAAGGCTATCTTTTGGTAGCCTTTTTTACATTTATAATAAAGTGGGAGTTGGAAAAATGAGCGTTGAAAAGATAAAAATTGCAGTCAACGGTGGTATCCAGTTTGGAGCTAAATTAAATGCAAAACAATTAGCACTTTTGGCTAAATATTTAGATGAGGATCAAGAGGTAGAATTAACTACCTTTCAACAAATATACTTGGAGATTCCCCAAAGTAATGCTACTGAAATTATGCAGGAATTTAGACTGAGTGGATTAAGTGTAACCGTCAACCCCATTTGAACACTTTTTGCTCATTAGCGCTGAACACTTTTTAATCTGTAAAAATCCTTTGTTGATTCTTCAGTCGATGACTTTCATTATTCATATGAATAACCTCGACACGATGCAATAATCGATCCAATATTGCAGTCATCATTCCTTGATTTCCGACAAACTCTGTCCACTCTTCAGGGCTTCTATTAGAAGTCAGAATTAAAGAACTTTGCTCATATAGTTGGTGGACTAATTGAAAGAAAAGGGTAGCTTCTCGTTGATCCATTGCCATATACATGATGTCATCAATTATGACCAGATCAGAAGCGCGCAAGCGCTTCAACTGGATCTTAGATTTGTTTACGTACTCCTCTGTCTTAAGTAAATGAATCAACTCACCCATTGTTATGAAGTATACTTGAAATCCCTTCTGGATTGCTTCAATACCAAGTCCCACGGAAAGTAGCGTCTTGCCTGCACCTGGCGGTCCAAGTAGTATGAGATTATAGTTTTGTTCAAGCCACTCATATTCACGTAATTGCTTTAATTGCCTTTCTGTAATTGCGTCTTGTTCCTCGACTCGGAACATATGAATCGGTCTATGATAAGGGAATCGTGCCCAGTTTAATCGCTTTTCAATACTTTTCTCTTCTCGCTTTTTAAGTTCAAACGTCGTTAATTCTTCCAATAACTCG
Organism: Niallia sp. HCP3S3_B10; assembly: GCF_052064465.1. Lineage (NCBI taxonomy): Bacteria > Bacillati > Bacillota > Bacilli > Caryophanales > Bacillaceae > Niallia > Niallia sp. HCP3S3_B10. The sequence goes on from NZ_JBQHVO010000072.1 coordinate 5,910, forward strand.
AGATAGGTCCAAGATTTCTGTTCCGCCTTGCGAAGGAAATCAGTGAGAACATCTGCAGTTTCCACCATCCTTAACTGTCGAAAAGATTGCTGGATTTCCATGACACTTTTACTCACCATATTTTCCTCCCATCAATTGGAGGTATTGATCCATTCCTCTAGTCTGAACCTCTATATCTATTGGGATTTTGTCGCTCTCCTCTATGATTCTATGTTGCTGATCAAGTGATGTTTGCTTGAGAAATCCCACGACATCACGAAAGCTATTGGCGCTGTACAGGCCTTCATCTATACACTTCTCAAGCGCTAAGTGGACCCATTCTTTGTTTTCTTGAGCCACTTTTTTAATCAGTGTGAATTGGTCTCGTCGATAACGTCCATAGTCTTTGCTGACTTTATCTATGTAGTTTGTCGCTTTTTCATGGGCAAGAAGGGCGATCAGTTCTTGTCTTAATAAGTCGAGCGACTTGGACCGCTCACGAGAATGGTTCCTATTCTTGACTAGTCTCCCTTTATCTTGAGAGATAGAATGCTCCGCAATAATTTCTCCTGTGGAAGGGTCACAAATCTTCAGTACATAGTCGGCGATGTGTATATGGACTATTGCTTGTCTAGTATATGTACCCACAGGTACAGAATATCGATTCGATTTGAAGTGCACCGTATTGTCCTTACGGACATTCCTTGTTATAATTTCAGTATAGTTGCTTTCATAAGAAAGCGGATTAGAGATCTTTCGCAAGTGTTGCTTTTCCAGGAGAAACACTTCGTAAGGTCTCTTTTTAGTTGTATTATGCACCTTGAAGTTTCCGGTTCTTTCAAGCCATTTTAGGCTACGGTTGTTCCAATCTTCCAGTGTAGAATACACTCGGTTCTTGGCAAAGTTGTTCTTTATGTATTTTACGACATTCTCGACTTTTCCTTTTGATTCAGGGTCAGCCTTTCTACATAGATACACTCGAAACTTTCTTTGCTGAATATATTTTTGGAATCCTTTAGTCAAGATTAGATCTCCTGCATTCTCACTTACCGCAATCAAATTGTCCTGATCATATACAACTTCTTCAGGGACACCACCATAATATTGAAAAGCTAGTTCATGACAGCGCATGGTGTCCTCGGTGGTGAAGGGTCTGTTGAGCCACCACATATATTTATGTCGGGAATGTGCTAGTACGAACGCAATGAAATAGAGGCGTACTTCCTTACCATACATATCCTTTTGAACAGATCGTCCCCAATCCACCTGCAGCTGTTTTCCTGGTGGTAATTCATCGACAGACTCATATTCACGTGATTCTTCTTTCTTTTCGATTTGATACAGTTCTCTTACTTCATTTACATAGCGTCGCACGGTGCTTTCTCCGACTTTAATATTTGGAAACCTTTCCTGTAGCCAATCAAAAATCTGAGCTCCACTGAGGGAGGGATATTCCTTCAGCCAATTGACAATCCAATCCCGATAGGGATCCAATATCTTTTTTCGTTCACCTATATCAAATTCATTTACAGCTTCTTCGAAAGTCATTTCCAAATATTTATACACAGTAGTTCGGGAAATCTTTAATCTTTTAGCAATTTGAGAAACTCTTAATCTTTGTTTAGTTAATTGGTGAATCTCTAAATATAGCATTAACTTTTCCTCCATTTTGCTCCTCCTACAAACTGATAAACCCAGTTTACAGGAATGAATTTATTAGGCGAAAAGTGTTCATTGGAAGTGAGCAAAAACTGTTCACTTTATTTTAGCGGTTACATTAAGTTGTTATCCTGTAGGTAATTATGTAAAAAGCTTACGTACATGTAATTTTTGTAAAGGGTCTGAGGAAGAAGGGATGCCTATAGCACAGGAATTGAACAGAATAATTGCAGGGAGAGAGGTACCATTTACCTTAAAAGCTGCATATACTGGTTGTCCTGTTGGTTGTGGTGAACCATTAGTAAACGATATAGGAATAATGAAAATAAAAGATACTTACTCCCTCTATATAGGAGGTAAAGCAACTGGAAAAGATGCAGAAATAGGAACATTACTAATAAAGGAACTTTCACCAGAGGAACTATATAGAAGGGTTGAGGAAATATTAGAATTATATATTAATGAGGGAAAGAAAAGAGAAAAGTTTTATAAATTTGTTAACCGAATTGGAATAGATCAGATCAAGGAACGTCTTTGATAGAAAAGGTAATAGAGCGACTCTATTACCTTTTCTATATTATTCTGGTTTACTTGATTTTAATTTTATAGATTAAAAGACATTAAGGTATAAAAGTAATTAATAGAGGACACTATGAAGCTAAAGGGGGATATTTTATGAAGAAAACAATTATCTATATAACTGCTTCTGTCCTATTAATTTCTTTATTTTTTTATTTTAATTATAAGGTATCTGGAAAAGAGGATAAATTATTAAAAACCATAATTAATCTTCAATCAATTAATGCTGATATTTCTCAATGGTCTATCTACACGAAAAAAGAAAAGAAGAGTAATACTTCATTAAATATATATTATCAAAGAGAATCTGAATTAAAGAAAAAATATCGACAGTTTAATTGGGAAGTGGAGAAAGATAAAGATCATCATATTAAGTTAACTGGTACATTAAAAGACCAGAATATCCAGCAGTTAATTACCTTAACTGCATATAATGAAAATGATAAATATAACATTTTAGAAACTTATAGTTATAAAAGCAGAGATTGGAATAAAGAGGAATACCAAAATGTTTTGAAATCACTAGATGAGAAAGAAAACTACTTTTTTACTGTTAAGGCTTTAGTAAGAAAGAAAGATAATATTAAACATATTTCAACGCTACTTTTGAAAAAATTTACGGGAAACTCTATTGAAAAATTAGTTGAAGATGATTTTGTTTCAATTACTGCCTATAACAAGTCGTGGAAGGATTATTTAACTAGTAATAAAAAAAACAAATTTAACATTCAATTTGGTATAAGGACAAATAAAGAGCTCCAAGACACTTATAATTTAACAATTGGAAGCCCTATTATAACAGAAGAATATTGAAACTTTTAAAAATGGTTACCATAATGAGTAGCCATTTTTTATACAACCTTTAAAATACCTGTCTCTTTGAAATACCTGTCTTTTTGAATGTGCAGAAAATATGCAGACTACTGATGAAACTATTACATATAAATATGTAGATAACACTATCTAAATAGGGAGGTCAAATTATGATACGAATATTAAATGGTTATCTACTAGCTATTATTATTGTCATGTATTTTAGTATTTTCCTAATAAATTTCCTGAAATCAGATATAAAACTTTCATCAGACATTGTTTCTGTTTCTACTAAGCAACTAGATGCAGATATTCTTTCTTCTTTATTTGAAATTGGACAGTTTCAATTATCAGATGTTAACAAAGAAATTAAAAAACCATCTATTTTAAACGGCGTAGTTTGGCTTACTTCAAATATTTGGCCTGAAGATATAAGAACTTTTTTAGGAAGAGAATTAGTAGGATTTTCGCAATTTAATACAGAGATAGCTATTGCAGGGAAAGGGACTAATTTAGCAACGCTACCAATAGAGTCTCCGCCTCCTAATGAGGATATTCTTACAAATGAAAATAATAGCAGTTCCAATGAAGACAAAATAGAATCTCCAAAGAACGAAGCTTCTAATAAAAATGTTGTATATATATACCATACTCATAGTTGGGAAGCATTTTTACCACAACTTTCAGGTATTACAGATCCAAATCAGGCGTCTAGTTTGAACGAAAAGAAAAATGTAATCCAAGTGGGTACCCAATTGCAAAATGAATTATTAGAGAGAGGGATAGGAACTGAACATAGTACTACCAATGTAACAGCAGAACTTAAAAAAAAGGGTTGGAGTTATGCTCAATCCTATAGTTTAACAAGAGAAATCGTCCAAGAAGCTACTACTAAGGAAAGTTCTTTAGTTTATCTTATTGATATACATAGGGATTCACAGGGAAGAAAGATTACTACATTAGAGTTTGATGGTCTTGAATATGCAAGATTATTCTTTGTAGTTGGAAAGGAAAATAAAAACTATGAACAAAATCTCAAATTGGCAAAAGATCTAAATGAAAGATTAGAAAATGATATTCCTGGAATTAGTAGGGGAGTCTTTGTGAAAAGTAAAGATGAAGGGAATGGGGTATATAATCAAGATTTATCAAGTAATTCTATCCTCTTAGAATTTGGAGGGGTGGATAATAAGCAGCAGGAACTTTTCAACACGGTTGATAAATTTGCCGAGGTGTTTAGTGAGTATTATAGAGAAGTAGAGGAAGTAAATAATTAGCTTTTAGTAGCCAGTTGGTTACTGTAAAACACTTTATTTTGTGTTAGATAAAACTCCACACTTTCTTCAATGTTTTAATCTATATTAAACAAGTAAAATACGCGAATGGAGTAAAGAGAATGAAAGTTAAAAGGGTAATAATAACAACACTTCTTTCATTTATCATCATTATTTTAGCAGGATGTATGTCCACTCTAAGTGAAAAAACAAAAACAGCAGTGAATAGTGAAGAAAAATTAAAGGAAGTAGTTCTGATAAATGACTATAATAAGACAAATAATAATTGGAATCTGGTTGATATTCCAGATAATATAGAGATTACCAATAATAACAAGGATGTGCAGGTTTATGAAGAGGAAGTAAGACATTCAGACTATAACAGAATTTTTGTCAATTTCATGGATGTAAAAAATTTAAACGGTTTTAGTAATATCTTAATCGGATACCATCACAAGGAAATTTGTTCGCCATCAAAATTAAATGTACATGCTAATGTTTAATAATAAAATTTAATGAAAGGGTACGCTTTAAACAGCTTTCAGAGCGTACTTTTTTATATATTATCCACTTAAATGCTTTGTATATTGCATATGTGATTGAATTTTTTTAGCAAATATACATGATTGTTAAACATAATAATTAGTAAACAGAGAAGAAAAAAGAAAAAAGAAAAAATTTAACTTTAGGCTTTACATAGGGTACGGGGGTATACTATAATGAGCTTGTGGAGGTGAAATATTTAATGGCATCCGTTTTAGATAATGATGGATCTTTAGAGGAAACTCATTGTTCCACTTCAAGTGAGCGAAAAAGCCATCACTCCAATAAGGTTAAACAAAATCTTATTACCAGGTTAAATCGGATTGAAGGTCAAATACGAGGTATAAAAGGATTAATAGAGAAAGATACTTATTGTGATGATGTTATAACTCAAATTTCTGCGACACAAGCAGCTATGAATAGTGTTGCAAAAATTTTACTTGAGGGCCATTTGAAAGAGTGTGTTGTTGAGCGTATTCAAGAAGGTGACCTAGAAGTATTAGATGAAGTATTAATAACAATACAAAAATTAATGAAAAAGTAAAAGGAGAAGATAAATATGGAAAAAGTAACTTTAAATGTTAAAGGTATGTCTTGTAATCATTGCGTTAACTCAATTGAAGGCAATGTAGGTAAGCTCAATGGTGTATCAAGTGTAAAAGTTGACCTTGGTACCGGAACTGTTCTTGTAGAGTTTGATAAAGAAGTATTAACATTAGATAAAATTAAGGAAACAATTGATGATCAAGGTTATGATGTACAATAATGCAACAAGGGCGAACGTTTTAAAATAACGGTTGCCCTCTCTTTATAAAACATATATACCCCTTAGGGGTATATATGTTTTATGGCAAATTGAGATAAGAATATAAACTCTAGTTTGTGTAACATTAAGAAAATGTATAACTGTAAATCGAAAGTTATAGGAGGGTATAAAATGGAAACAGATAATCGCTCATTAGCACGACCTAAACCTAATACTAATGATAATGAAAGTGTTTCACTAAATATTTCTGGAATGACATGTGCTGCATGTGCTACTAGAATCGAAAAAAACATATCAAAAGTGCAAGGTGTTCAAAAAGCAAATGTAAATCTTGCTACTGAAAAGGCAGCAGTGACCTATAATCCTTCGCAAGTATCAATTGAAGAGATAATTGAAAAAGTTAACAAGACAGGGTATGGGGTTGAACAAGAAAAAGTAAATTTAAATATTATAGGTATGACATGCGCTGCATGTGCTACTCGTATTGAGAAAGTATTGAATAAGGTAGATGGAGTAAAAAATGCTAATGTTAACCTCGCTACAGAGAAAGCTAGTGTTGAATATATCCCTGGAAGTACCAATGTAGATCAATTAGTTAATATGATAAGGAAAGCTGGCTATGATGCAAAATTTGTTAGTGAAAATGAAGGAGATTATGAACAGAGTACTCGAGAAAAAGCTTATAGAAAGCAAAAAATAAAATTTATTGTTGGTGCCATTTTATCCATACCTTTTTTAGTCATGATGATATCTGATTTTATGATGGAGTACGGAAATGGAGGGTTCTTTCACTTAAATCCTTGGATTCAATTTTTACTAGCCACTGTAGTTCAATTTTATGTTGGGGGTCATTATTACCGCGATGCTTATAACTCAGTTCGGGGAGGTAGTGCTAATATGGCTGTCCTAGTAGTACTAGGAACGTCTGCAGCCTATTTATACAGTTTAGTTGTTACTATAATGGGAACTGGGCAATATCTTTATTTTGAAGCAGCAGCTATAGTTATGACTCTAATTGTATTAGGAAAGCTACTTGAAATAAGGGCTAAAGGTCAAACCTCAGAAGCCATAAAAAAATTAATGGGTTTACAGGCAAAAACGGCTAGAGTTATTCGAAATGGTGTAGAAATAGATATACCACTAGAAGATGTTCAAACAGGAGATATTATTTTTGTTCGGGTAGGCGAAAAAATACCAGTTGACGGAATAATTATAGAAGGAAATACAACAGTTGATGAATCCATGTTAACAGGGGAAAGTATGCCTGTAGGTAAAAAAGCTGGGGATAATGTTATTGGTGCTACTATGAATAAACATGGTTCATTTAAATTCCAGGCAACGAAAGTTGGGAAAGATACTGCCCTTTCTCAAATTGTTAAGCTAGTAGAAGAAGCTCAAGGATCCAAAGCTCCAATTCAGCAAGTTGCAGATAAAATTTCAGCAGTATTTGTTCCTATTGTCATTGTGATAGCTCTAGCTACTTTTGGTATTACATTCGCACTTGTTGGATTTACCCCGGCTTTAGTTAGTACAATTGCTGTACTTGTTATTGCATGTCCGTGTGCATTGGGATTAGCAACGCCAACTGCTGTTATGGTAGGTACTGGTAAAGGTGCTGAAAATGGACTACTTATAAAAGGTGCTGAACACCTTCAAAACTCACAGCGAGTAACAACTGTAGTATTAGATAAAACCGGTACTATTACTAAGGGTGAACCTGATGTAACAGATATTGTTCCTTACGGTAACCTTTCTAAAGATGAAATATTACAAATTGCTGCAACTGCTGAAAAAGGATCGGAACATCCACTTGGAGAGGCAATTGTTAACAGTGCAACAGAAAAAGGAATAGATTTATTAAAAGCTAACAATTTTAATGCTATTCCAGGGCATGGGATTGAAGTTAGTATCAATAATCAAAACATATTAATCGGTAATAAAAAGCTTATGGCCCAAAATAATGTAAATATTAATGCTTCTATTGATACTATGGAAAAATTCGAAGGTGAAGGAAAAACTGCTATGCTTATGGCTATTGATGACAGTCTAGCAGCCATAATTGCTGTAGCAGATACTGTTAAAGAAACATCCTCGGATGCCATTAAGGCTTTAAAGAAATTAGGAATTGAAGTCATAATGATTACGGGGGACAATCGACTTACAGCAGAAGCAATTGCCAACCAGGTTGGTGTAGACCGAGTGCTTGCAGAAGTTCTGCCAGAAGATAAATCTGCCGAGGTAGAAAAACTAAAGAAAGAAGGAAAAGTTGTTGCGATGGTTGGAGATGGAATTAATGATGCTCCGGCACTTGCTGCTGCTGATGTAGGCATTGCAATTGGAACTGGTACAGACGTTGCAATGGAGGCAGCGGACATTACGCTAATGCGCGGGGATTTAATGGGAATAGTCGATATAATTCTTCTTTCCAAATCAACGATGAGAAAAATACGCCAGAATTTGTTTTGGGCATTTGCATATAATATCATCCTCATACCCGTTGCAGCCATTGGATTATTAAATCCAATACTCGCCGGTGGTGCTATGGCTTTTAGCTCCGTGTCCGTTGTAGGAAATACATTATTTCTTCGCAAATGGAGACCTATTAGATAAATAAATGGATAAAAACAACCTGCAAATAATCTGCAGGTTGTTTGTTTTATTTAGGGGCAACTACTGTTGTATTTTTGTTGCTGTTTTATATTTCTACCTATACATTCTAGTTATTGTTAGACTATAACTTCTAAAATTTATGAACTTTTGTTCATATAAAATGCATAAAATCTTCAATTATTTTTAATATCATAATTCATGAAAGTAAGGAGAGAGTATGAAATTAAAAATACTAGCATTAATTGGATTCCTATTATTAATCCTTTCAGCATGCTCAAATAAACAAAACGAGAGTATAAATCGAGCAGATGTTGAAAATCAGGCTGAGAAGATTTCTTCAAAAGAAACAACTAAGACAGAAATCTTAAAAGGGAATGAGTTTACCATTGTCGCAAAAGAGGCAACTCATCAATTAACAAAAGATATTAGTGTAGATGCTTGGACTTTTAATGGTTCGGTACCAGGTTCTCAAATTCGTGTAAAGCAAGGGGAAAAAGTAAAAATCAACTTGATAAATGAACTTCCCGACCCTGTAACTATACATTGGCACGGTATTGTTCTACCAAATAAAATGGATGGTATACCTGGAGTTACTCAAAATGCTGTACAACCTGGTGAGACATTTACTTATGAGTTTACACCTCAAACTCCTGGTACTTATATGTATCACACTCATCAAGACGGTGTTAATCAACTTGATAAAGGTCTATATGGTGCCTTAATTGTTGAACCCAAAGAAAAAACATACGATCGTGATTATACGTTAATGCTCGACGAATGGATGAGTAATCCAGAGGAAGGTATGGATATGAGCGATATGGAAGGTATGGACATGGGTGAAAGTGATGAAATGGAAGGTATGGATATGGATATGGATACGAGTAATGATGGCGCAAGCATGACGATGGACGATATGAGCGAATATGACATCTTTACAATCAATGGGAAAAGTGGTGAGAGTATTGAGCCTTTAAAAATGAAGGAGGGTGAGACGGTAAGACTCCGTTTAGCTAATATTGGGTATATGACACACAAAATGCATTTGCATGGTCAGAAATTTAATGTAGTTGCGGTTGATGGGCAAGAAATAGAAAACCCAGAAGTAATAGAAGATCAGTTAATCTCAATATCACCAGGTGAACGGTATGATATTGAGTTTGTAGCAGATAACCCAGGAGAATGGTATCTGGAGTGTCATGGAAATATGGAAGGAACAGCTGGAATGAAAGTGAAATTACAATATGAAGGTAGTTCCTTATCTACAGACAAACCGAATCAGGATATAGAACTTCCAGAGTTCACATACACAAATTATGGTTCTTCAAAAGACGGTGAGTTCACTCTAAATCAGAAGTATGATGTTGAATATACAATGAACTTAAATACAGAAGTATTAGATAATAATATGGCTTACACAATCAATGGAAAAGCTTTCCCTAATACAGAAAATATTATGGTTAAAGAAGGTGACCTTGTAAAAGTAAAGATTGTGAATAACTCTAAAGGTGAAGACCATCCTATGCATTTACATGGTACATCTTTTCAAATTTTAAGTAAAAACGGTAAAAAACTTGAGGGTGCATCAATTATTAAAGATACTGTAAATCTAGAACCCGGAGATGAGTATGAGATAGCTTTCAAAGCAGATAACCCTGGGAATTGGCTATTCCATTGCCATGATTTACATCATGCTTCTGCAGGTATGGTAACAATGGTTAAATATAAAGGATTTCAGCCTACTTTTATTCCAGATGAAAATGCTAATAATCAGCCAGAATAAATGATATAAAACAGGGTAAAATGCGGCCTTTAAAAGGCCGCATTTTACTGCTAATTAATGATAGTAACCTATTGGAAAGGAAGTGTATCATTTGAATTTTACTTCATTACTTACAAATAGAAAGGCATTGTTTATTCTGTTAGTAGTTAATATTATAGGCACATTATATGGATTTTTATGGTATGGAGGCCAACTATCAGTTACACCTAATAAATATCTAATTTTTGTTCCAGATAGCCCAACAGCTAGTTTATTTTTTGTTTTTGTATTAATTGCTTTATTTTTGAAAACTAACTTACCTCTGTTTGAGGCACTAGCTATAGTAACACTATTGAAATATGGAATATGGGCAGTTGTAATGAATTTATTAGTTCTGATAGAAATAGGCTATTTAGATTGGTCTAGTTACATGCTGATTTTTTCCCATGGAGCAATGGCAATCCAGGGTTTATTATATAAAAACTCCTATAAAATAAAAGGTTGGCATCTAGTAGTTGCTGCAATTTGGACTCTTCATAATGATGTGATTGATTACCTATTTAAAATGATGCCAAGATACAGCGTACTAGACAATTATATTCCGCAAATAGGCTATTTTACTTTCTGGTTAAGTGTATTTTCAATCAGCATTACGTATGTTCTTTGTATAAGAAGGAAAAAAGCAATATCGGAAATTTGAAATTTTGGCTAATCTAAAAATTTAAACGAGGTGAATCTTTGTGGAAAATATTCAACCGCTAAATAGAGTCGCTTTTGAAATTGGAACTTTCACTGTTTATTGGTATGGAATTATTATTGGAGCTGGTTTACTTCTTGGTTGGATTCTTGCTACAAAAGAATCTAAAAGACAAGGTCTTCCTAAAGATACTTTTTCGGATCTTTTATTATGGGCTATACCGATTTCCATTCTTAGTGCCCGACTTTATTATGTTTTATTTAAATGGGAATATTACTCGGAAAATCCAGGGGATATCATTGCAATTTGGGAAGGTGGTATTGCCATACATGGAGCTATTATTGGAGGGGCATTAACTGCTTGGTTTTTTGCTAAAAAGAAAGGTTTATCCTTTTGGCAATTGGCTGACATTGCTGCACCTAGTCTTATACTAGGTCAGGCAATAGGGCGTTGGGGGAACTTTATGAACCAGGAAGCTCACGGCGGCAAGGTTACTAGAGATTTTCTGGAGAATTTAAATTTGCCGGATATTATTATTAATCAAATGTATATTGACGGTACGTACTATCATCCCACTTTTTTGTATGAATCCTTATGGAATATTCTTGGTTTTACTTTATTAATTGTTGCTAGAAGAATTGTTTTCCTTAAAAAGGGAGAACTATTTTTAGTTTATATAATGTGGTATTCTTTTGGGAGATTTTTTATTGAAGGGTTAAGAACGGATAGCTTAATGCTTACAACTAACTTACGTGTTGCACAAGTAATTTCTTTGATATTCTTTATTTCCGCTGTCCTATTAATCTGGTATAGAAGAAGGAAGGCATACAAAAGTGGGATAATGTAAAGTATACAAAAATAGGCTCCTTGTTTTCGGAAGCCTATTTTTGTTGTTTTTTCTATGATAAGTGTCTTAATCTCCATTTTTCATCTTATTGCTTTATTCTCTTTTTTTTCTAAACTCTTTTAAAATATATATTAATAACAGGATTAGTGAGCAATATATTATTGTCTCTTTCCATCCAGATGAATTGATGCTGAATACCTTATTAATGGAATAAACTTCAATTAGAAGCGATGGGATTTTTCCTATTGTACTAGCTATAGTAAAAGGGATAATTCTAATGCTACTTAATGCTGCGGTTAATGTCACGGCACCTGAAGGAATAAAAGGAAGAATTCTTAACAGGATTATAAGTATTACGGCTTTAGATTCAGTTGTGCTTTGTAACTTTTTTAAGAAGTGACTTCTTATCTTATAATTAGCAGTAAAGCGATTTAATCCTTTACGATATAAGATAAAACTTACTATAGCACCTAATGATTCACCAATTATTGAAATAATAATTGCTAATTTTAAATCAAAATAAATAATATTTATAGTAGTAAGAAAAGCACTAGGAAGAACTCCAAAAATTGCTATTATAATATTTGCAATTATAGTAACAGTGGCTATAATTAAGGGGTTTCCTGGTAAATACTCTATAAAAAGGTCCCTCAATCAGATTCTTTTCCAATCCACTTGTATCCAACGCCCCAAACTGTTAATAAATATTCCTCTGATGGAAAACCAGCCTTCCTAAGTTTATCACGCAAGTTTCTTATGTGAGAATCTATAGTTCTATCTTCTGTTTCTACGCCATGGCCCCATATGGAGTGTATAAGATGGTCCCTTGTGAACACCTTATTATGGTTTTGGAGAAATAGCTTCATAAGTGCAAATTCCTTAGGAGTAAGAGGTATATTCTTCATCTGATAGTGTAATTCAAAAGACTCTTGATCTAAGGTTAAACCGTCAAACTGTATTAATTCCAACCTATTACCCTTTCTTCTTAATACTGCTTCTATTCTAGCAACAAGTTCCTCCCCATCAAAAGGTTTGGATATATAGTCATCTGCTCCTGTATTTAAGCCTTTTACAACATCCTTTTTATCTGTTCTTGCAGTAAGCATTATTATTGGGGTGTCCCAGTATTTTTTTATTTCTATACATGCTTCCCAGCCATCCATATCAGGCATCATTAAATCTAATAATATAAGATCAACGGTGTTCGATTCTAAATAAAGTAAAGCATCCATCGCAGAACTTATTTTTTTGCAATTATAGCCTAGTGGTGATAAATATAGAGCAATTAGATCAAGCATTTGCTGTTCATCATCTACAATTAAGATGCTTTTCATTTGATTTCTCCTCCAAGATTTTTAAATGTTAGAATAAATGTTGTTCCGATATTAAGCTTACTTTCCACTCTTATTGTTCCTTCTTGTGCTTGGACCAATTCTTGGACAATCGATAATCCTAGCCCATATCCACCTAGTGATCTTGTTCTTGATTTATCAACACGGTAAAAACGATTAAAAATATAAGGTAGATCTTCCTCCGGTATTCCTTTTCCATTATCCTTTATCGTTATTTCCGTTTCTTTTTTTCTGAATCTAACCATAACATCTACTTTGCTCTTCACTGGAGAATACTTCATAGCATTATCCAATAAGTTGAATAAAATTTGTTCCATTCTTGCTGGGTCTCCATAAAAAGAAGTGGTTTTAGGACAAAAAATTGTTAAATCAATTTCTTTTTCTTTAAAGGCGGGAAACATTTTTATTTGTAGTTTTCCTAAAAGTTCATTTAAATTTATTTGTTGCTTCTGAATGAGAAATGTATTTTTATCAATCTTGGCTAACTCAAATAAGTCCTCTATTAAAGAAGAAAGTCTATTTGATTCTTCTACAATAATTTGTAAGTACTTTTCTTTTTCTTCTTCTTCAATATTTTTTCTTAGGGAAATATCTGCGTAACCCTTTATATAAGTCAACGGTGTTCTAAGTTCATGGGAAATGCTTGCTAAAAAATCATTTCTTTCTTTCTTTAAGAAATTTAAGTCTCTAGCTAATTCTTTTATGGAAACTGCTAGTTCACCTAACTCATCATTACTTGTCCTAGGAAGATCAACTAAAAAATTTCCTTTACTTATTTGATAAGTCGCTTCCCTCATCTTTACGAGTGGTTTAGTCAATGCTCTAGTAAGCAGTACAATCACAACGAAAGTTAAAAGAAGCGCAATTATACCAGCAAGAACAAAATGTTCATTTAACCTTCCAATTAAAGTGTGTATGGATGCTGTCTCTTGGTACATATAGACATATCCTATAGTTTCATTTTTTTGCATTATCGGACTTAAAGTAATAATGTAAGGTTTATTTTTCCAGTCATCTTCAACAACTTTCCCTTCACTCTTTAGTTCCTTTTTTTGCTGAATTAAATATTTTTTGTAATTATTATTGTCAAAAGATGTTCCCAAAATATCACCTTTTTGATTAACAATTACTACATCAGTTAAAGCTTCTGATTCCATTAAAATAACGTGACTAATGGAATCTTCTTCAAAATGTTTCTCTAGAATATCTCTATGAGAATTACCCCTTGCTTGTAAAGCGGATAGCTCTTCCTCAATTCTCACATTAACTAAAGAGCTATGAAGATAAGAAAACATAAATGCTTCTAAGCCAAAAATGATTATGAAAAATAGAATCCCTAGTTTTATGGAAAGTTTTTTCATTAGGTCACCTGAATTTATTTTATATTTTTTATAATACTCCAATTATATGAAGAAATTATGCAGGGAGTTAAATGTGTGATTCACCAAACGTTTATATTAGTGAATAAAGTTTTATTATGAACTTCTTAGTGGTAAATTACTCCTTGAATTTTATCAGAATATTACAGTGAAATATAATTGTAATATTTTTCATCTCCAAATTCGACAAAAAGTGATGTTATAATTTTGCTTGTTATTAGAGATTGATAAAGAAAGGACATTCGAATGAGTAAATTATTGATTAAGACATCTGTTATAACGTTCGGAATTGCAGCCTCATTAGCATTAACTAATACAACTTCTATTGCATTAGCATCTTCTGAGGAAGATTTACAAAATAAAAAACTCAATATACTAGAAAATCGTAGTAAAGTCCAAGATGGTTTAGAACAAGCAGTGGAAGAGCTTGATAACATAAAAACAGAACAAGATAAAATAAATGATGAGATTAAACGTTTAGATATGTTAATAACAGAAACGAATAGTAAAATACGCGAAAATGATGAAAATATAAAAAATGCAAATATAAAAATTCAAAAATTAAATGAAGAAATAAAAACTCTTAAGGAACGAATAAAACAACGCGAAGAGTTGTTAAAAGAAAGGGCTCGATCTTATCAAGAGATTGGGACTATTAACTATTTGGATGTTTTAATAGGCTCACAGAGTTTTAGTGATTTTTTAGATAGAGCGGGTGCGGTAACAACAATAATTACTGCAGATCAGGATTTAATCCAACAACATATGGATGATAAAAAAGTGTTAGAAGATAAGGAAAATGAAGCAAAAGATCTGTTAGTGAAACTTGAAAATTATGGCGAGTCTCAAAAGAAACTAAAAAGCGAATTAGATATACAAAAGAAAAATAAAGATGATATTATGCAATCTCTAAAGGACAAAGAAGAAGATTTAGAAAATGAAAAACTAAGTTTAGAAGAACAAAATTCATTACTTGATTCTCAAAAGGAAGCTATCGAAAAAGCTATAAAAATAGAATCTGAGAAGAAAACTCAAGTAGCTACTAAAAAAGAAAATGAAGCAAAAAGTACTTCTAGTAGTATTAAAGCGAACACAAATGTTTCTAAAAAGACCAAAGGGGTATGGACAACTCCAGCTCAAGGACGATTAACATCCACCCTTGGTGAAAGATGGAACAAGTTTCATGCTGGTATAGATATTGCTAACAGTGCTGATGTGCCAATTGTTGCTGCTGCTGATGGGGTTGTTAGTAGATCTTATTATTCCACAAGTTACGGTAATGTAGTCTTTATCTCTCACTCAATTAATGGTCAGGTGTATACAACTGTTTATGCGCACATGGATAGTAGAGTAGTTAAGACAGGGGAATCTGTTTCCAAAGGGCAACAAGTAGGAATTATGGGGAACACTGGACAATCTTTTGGTCAGCATTTGCATTTTGAACTTCATAAAGGTCAGTGGAATGCATCCAAATCGAATGCTGTTAACCCACTCGATTATATTTCAATATAAATCATCAATCAAATCATACAATTAAATTATTTTAAACATTAACTTGATTAAAGAAGTGTTAATTAGGTTAATGTTTTTTTTAGAATTACTTACTTTAAAGATTGAATCTTGGAGGAGAAACCATGTTTAAAAGTAAAATTTTTATCTTGTTTGTTGTATCGGTTATTTTTTTGGCTGCTTGTAATAACAACCAAAACACAAATGAAAAAACTGCTGATGAAAGTTTAAAAATAATGACCAGCTTTTACCCTTTATATGATTTTACAACTAAGATAGCAGGGGACCGAGCTAAAGTTATAAATCTTGTGCAACCGGGTATTGAGCCACATGATTATGAACCATCACCAAAAGATTTGGCAAATCTAAATGAAGTTGATTTATTTATATACAATGGTGCTGGGTATGAAAGTTGGGTAACAGATACGATAAAAAGTATTGATACGAAAGATAAAAAGATTATTAATTCTAGTGAATATGTTGATTTATTGACTTTAAGAGAAACTGGTGAGAGTACGGAACCAAATGATAAAGAAGACCAGGAAGATAAAACATACGATCCCCATTTTTGGCTAGATCCTATACGAGCTAAGCAAATAGCTGAAGTTATTAAGGAAGAGCTAATTAAACTGGACCCAGATGGAAAAGTTGTTTATGAAGAGAACTTTAACAAAATTGCTGTTAACTTTGATGAATTAAATTCAGAATATACTGAAGCATTATCTAATCCTATTCGAAAAGAAGTAATAGTTTCGCACAATGCATTTGGTTATTTGACTAATAGATATGGATTGGAACAAATAGCGATTACAGGAATTTCTCCATCCGATGAGCCATCTCCTAAAAAGCTTAAAGAATTAATAAGTTTTGCTAATGAAAGGCAAATAAATTATATATTATTTGAAACTTTAGTAAGTCCAAAAGTAGCAGAAACAGTTAAAGATACTATTGGGGCAAAATCTTTAACATTAAATCCCATTGAAGGTCTAACAAATAAAGAAATAAAAAAAGGAGATGATTACTTTTCTGTAATGCGAGAAAATTTAGCGACATTAAAATTAGCTACTCAATAAAAATGAAAGTTAAAAATATGTTCATAATTTCTTGATAAAAAATCCTTATTTTAACATTATTCTAATAAAAAGTAAAGGAGTGTAACCGTCAAGTAGTTTTGAACACTTTTTGCTAATTAATTTTGAACACTTTCTCTTTCAAAAATTGTTGTTCTATTCTTTATTCTGTAG